>JBJXFP010000108.1:0-15950 GCA_046155615.1 Flavobacteriales bacterium
GTTGTCAGGCCTCTACAACCATTGGAGTTGCCGTGGAGGTGGCACCGGTATTTACCTGTACAGGATTTACATTTTGTGAGTCTGATACCAATGCTGTTGTTGATTTTGCGACACTGCTTTCTTTTGGTGGCGGCTTTCCCGCTGGCGCAGTGTGGCTGATTGAAACCGATACAATAGACGCAACTTCCATAACCGTTGGAGATATTCTGGACTTGTTTCCTATGGCCGGAAGCACACAGGTGCTTTCACTTTCATATTCTTTCCTGTCACTTTCCAACTGCAGTTATTCGGGCAGTTGTGATATCACCGTAGAGTACCAGGGTGTGAGCAACGCAGCCATCCAGCACATCTGTGCCGGTGATGCTTTTACTATCAACGCTGGTGTTTCAGGCGATTGGAACTTAGATGATGTGCCTGCGAGTGCAGGTGCGGATTTTAATGGAACAACGTTCAACTGGATACCACAGCCAATTGACACAGGCATTCACGTGGTCAGTTTCAATTCAGGTTGTGCAGTCACCAACTATCCCATTGGTGTGCATCACTTCAGTGTAACTGCCATGGCAAGCGATACGCTGCTTTGTACGGGCGACAGTGTCTCACTTACCGCGAGTATCAATCCGTCCGATGCTTTTATTGTATCATATCAATGGAACGCATTGCCGCCCAGTACTAACGATACACTTTGGCAATCGTTGACTTCGGCAACTGTTTTTCATCTGAACGCCACCGATAATTTTGCATGCACTTACGATGATGACATCACAATCGAAATTGAATCTGTGCCTGATCTAGACTGCACACAGTTGCTGTCATCTTATTGTGAATCATCCACCGCAGCTATTGGCCTTACTACACTTCTGACCTTTGAATTGACTTATCCTGCGGATGCAATCTGGACTATTTGCGATTCGAATCTTACAGGAACCAATCTTCTTATTGCTGATATTGTAGCTGGATGCGGCCCTGTGCTCACTGACACTGATTATCCACTTGCATATTCCCTGACTACTGCAAACAATTGTTTCCATACAGACACTTGTCAAGTCTTTATTGAAAATGAAGATTTGGAATTGGAGTATCACTACGTGTGTTCTGATACACTTTTGAACTTATCAGGCAACGGAACGTGGAGTAGTGTTGATGTGCCTGCTGCCAACGGCACCTTCAATGGATACAATTGGAACATTCCATTGAACCAAACACAAGGAGAATATGTCGTGAATTTTTCTACAGGTTGTGGTGTTACTGAACATCACATTTTCGTTTATACCACGCCATTGGTTGACATTACTTTGAGTGATGATGAGTTATGCATTGAAGGCAGCATCAATGTAACTACACTGCCTTTAGGTGCAACACCAACCGGGTTCAATTACATCAATTCAGTTGAGACTATTGGCCTTGGCGAAACCCTGACAGATTTTGTTCCTGATGATTGGAATATCACCAACACAACACCTGCACAAATTTGCCAATGGGCATACAGCGAATATGATTTGCCAAACGGTGCAGGTCAGCTCACCTGTTCTGCTTCCGATTGTGAGGCAGTGGACATCATTGATGTTCCGGGATTTCCAGCTACTGATAATGTGTTTTGTTTTGAGGAAGAAATATTTATCACAGGGACATTCGATTCATTTGAAGTAAATGTGGGAAGCATTACTGACAACTCAAGTCCTGTTGTACTCACAGGACTAACGGGCAATCAAGTATGCAATTTGCAAATCATATATGGCGGCACTTATACCTGCGAACTGGATACCACTTTCAACATTTTCATAGAAGAACCTATCGTGTACAACATTGAATTTACAGGCGATTCATGCACCGGGCTTGCGCAAGTCGTTATTGAAATAACGCAAGGTGAAAATCTGAACTACACCCTTGCTGCTGATGCAGTAATTGTAGGTGACACGCAACTGCATGAGGGAATGAACACGCTTCAGTTTGATACCGCAATCATAGACGACACACTGTATCCTATTACAATTACGATAGACAATGGGGGCTGTGATACCCTTGAGTGGCAAAATGAAATGTTGGTATATGCAGCACCAAACCTTGTGATGGATGTGTCAGCAGAAAGTGTGTTGTGTAACGGTGAAACAATTTGTATTGATGTGGTAAATCTGGGTTCATCAAGCCTTACCGATATTCAGTTCGATATGGGAAATGGCGATGAGTTCAACTATCTGCCTGAGCCTGTCGAGATTCCATGTACAGAGTACAATGCTGTGCTGAATGAGGTGGTTTACATCATTACAGGCACCTTAGTGGGTGTATGCACAAGTGATACAGAAACCATAGAGGTAGCCATTCAGCCCGCAGATGTATTGGTGCAGTTGGCTGAATATCCTGATGGGTTTTGCCCCGGAGATACCATTGACTTAACGCCTTTTTCCATCAATGGCTCAGGACCGTTTGATATTCAATATTCTTTTCTGCCTGACATCAATCCTGTTTTTACAGATGATCAACACATCATCATGCCATATGGATATGGTGATGAGTATGTAAATTTCTATATACAGGTTGACGGACTTTGTGGCGCTGATGATGATGGTTCCGTATTCTATGTGACAGAGACCCCTCAAACTGAAGCGCTTGTTTCAACCACCTGCCAGGGAATTCCTGTTGAGTTCACCAATGTCAGCACTCCTTTGCAAGGCCTGTTTACATGGCAAATTGTTGGTGAAGAAATGCAAAGCAATGAAACAAATTTCAACTACACATTTCCGGATGACAGCGAGTATGAAGTGATACTCACTCAACAAATAGAAGGACTGTGTTTGGGTTCAGACAGCATCCAGGTAGTTGTGCACGCGTTGCCGGAACCAGATATTGTTTTTTCCACCAACTGTTTTCTTGAAGATTATACGAATGTGCGCGTGAGTACGCAGCAAGGCATGGATGACTACGTATGGCATATCAACAATACACTTTTCAATACCAATGATGCAGTGATTGACTTTGTGCCTGCGGATATTTTGTCTGGTGATACCATGCTGCAAATAGAGCTGATTGTTACGGACACCAATGGTTGTAAAGGGTTTGATATTGATGAAATTAGCCAGTGCGAGGCTCCGATCATCTTCGTGCCCAATTGCTTCACTCCTGACTATGATGGTATCAACGATGTGTTTTGTGTTTCAACACTGAACATCATTGATTTTGAAATGTGGATACTGGATAGATGGGGCAACGAGGTTTATCACAGCAACAATCCTGATCAGTGCTGGACAGGGGAGTATCAGGGTGGTGATTATTTCGTTGCCAATGATGTTTACTCATGGCGAATCATCTACAACAAAAAGCAGGGCGACAAGGACAAACTTTTCCGCAAGGATGAAGAGACCTGGGAATATCCGCCACTGAAAGGGCATGTGACGATTATCCGATAGTTTCAGGTAGTATTCTCTGCAATCAAATCTGCGCACTGAACAGGAACTTGTTTGGGCTTACAAGATTGGTCTTCACTGCATACATCACAATGGCTGCTGTGTTGTTCACTCCAAGTTTGGCAAGTATGTTTTTGCGGTGTGTATTCACGGTATGTGGTGAGAGGAAAAGTTTTTCTGCTATCTCCACATTCGTGTAGCCCTCGGCAATGAGGGTGATGATTTCATTTTCTCTTTCACTGATGGTGACTGGCTCACAAGTAAAATCAGCGAGGTCAAGGTCATTCACATCAATGGCTTCCCTGCGGATGGTGTTGAGTATCTGACCACAGAAAAATTTGCCGCCATTGCCTGTTTCGCGCAGGCTCTGCACTATCTCGCCAGTATCGCAGTCCTTTTTGATGTAGCTGTTAACGCCTGCACGCAGTGCATTCACTATGGTTATTCCGTTTTGCTCACCGGTGATGGCCACGATGCGCAATGCAGGTTGTAGTTTTTTGCAACGCGGGATCACATCAATGCTGAAATCCTTTGCTGCAAAATCAATGAGGACAATCTGTGGCTGAAAGCTGCGCACCATTTCTTCCAATTGCTCATCGGTGGCGGCTTCGCCAAGCACTTCCAAATCATTGTATTGGCTGAGTATGGTATTCAGCCCGGTGCGAATGAGGTGGTTGCTATCGGCAATGATGATGCGCATAACTGCGGGCGAATATCTTATTTAAACCCATTCCAGATAAGATTTTGCATTACTCATTTTTGAACATGGCAGCATTCTGACATTGTTGTGATAAATCTGCGGGTCGGTTCACCCCTTGGTAGCCGTGGTGTCCACCGGCTCTGTCACTTCTGTTTTTACCTCAGGCTTGATGAATAGTGAGGTCATGGTGAGCGAACCTGCAATGGCTGTGTCGTTGAAGTAGCTGAGTGTATCTGTTTTTTCTTTTAAAGCAAGTGCATATAACAACGGTAAAAAATGCTCTGGTGTTGGCACTGCCAATTGCACGGCCTTGCCTAGCGATTTGTAATTGGCAAGGGTGGCGTAATCTTCTTTGTTTATCAATTCTTTGAATTTGGCATCAGCTTCTAAGGCCCAGTCGGTGGCATAGGGAGCGTTGATGTCTCCATCTTTCATCTGGATGAGGCCTAGATTGTGCACCATGTTGCCACTGCCTATGATGAGTATGCCTTTGGTGCGCAAAGTGGCCAACTCTTTTGCAAGCTCTAAGTGATAAGTTGCGCCTTGTGTGTAATCGAGGCTCAACTGCACTATGGGCACATCGGCATCGGGCCACATGTTTTTGGCTACACTCCAGCAGCCATGGTCGAGGCCCCATTCGCTACTCAAACCGACTTTTGTTTTGGTAACAGTCTGTTGTGCTTCGCCAGCCAGCCAGGTGCTGCCCTTGGCGGGGTATTGCACATCGAAGAGTGCTTGCGGAAAGCCACCGAAGTCGTGTATGGTGGGTGGCTGCTCCTGTGCGGTGAGGAATGTGCCGCGTGTTTCCCAGTGCGCGCTCACCATCAGTATGGCCGTGGGTTTGGTTATTTGCGCAGCTACGGCCTTCATGCCTTGGGTGAAGGTGTTTTCTTCGATGGCATTCATGGGGCTGCCATGGCCCACGAAAAGAACAGGCATCCTGGCGGTGTCCGGTTCATTGGTAAAAGCTTTGAGTGCGCTTAGTTTCATAGTTGCTCCTGCTACTGTGGCGAGGCCGGCTATTTTGAGGAAATCATTTCTTTTCATCAGATATAGAAGTGCTGCAAAGAGAAATGAAATGGGTGAATGGTGGGGTTGATATCGGGTAATGGTGTTTTGGGTATCACCACGTGGTGGCAAATGCGAAGCAGTGGCTTGCAGAGATATGAACGCTGTGTATCGCGGAGTTAGTTTTTGCAGGCTACCATATAGTGGCCACAATGCCCACTCATGGTGTATAAATGAAAGGTAATGTGTAGTGATTCACCGGCTCTGATGAAAAAGTGATGGTGTTTGAAATACCGATGGTGGCGCATACATTACAAATGGTGTTGAATACACGGCCTGCGATGGCCTATACACGAGGCAAGGTGTTGAATACACGACCAACGACAATGATTGCATGACTGACGATGGGGTGGGACAGTGTCATTTTTTCCAGACTGTAAGGATTGGTGCGGGAGCACGCTGGGATTAAAGATGATTTTGATTGGGGTGTTAACCCACCCTCACTTAACCTCACCCACCTCCTTTCCATTCCAACGGTAATAAATAGGCGGGTCGTGGTCCACGCGCACCCTGCGCATTTCATACTCATCGTATTGGTCATTGCCCTCTTCATCCAATAGCGGAACGGTGAACTCGTTTGTTTTTACAATCAATTGGTCAATGGGCACACCCAACTTTTCAGGATAAGGATAGGTATTCAGTTCGGCAGTTTCAATGTTGAAGATGTTCTCGATGTCAGCATAGGCCACCAGCAGCACTTTGCCATTGGGGAAGCGCATGGGCAGATATACTGTTTCCCAAATGTATTCGCCCCCTTCACCTTCGCCACTGCACGAAGCCACTTCCTTAAAACCATCATTTGTGAAGGCCACAAACTGATGCATCTCGCCACCCGGGCATGACTCCCGGTAAGTGCGGTAATGAATTAGCACCTCGCAATCTTTCAGCCCGTTGAAGTTGACCGCCTCCAATTCGAAGCCATGGCTCAAGTAGTCAAACAGAAATCGCTTGTCACTTTTATGTTCGTCTGTAGAGTCAATGCTGCTGAGTTCAATGGTATCAAAGTTCTCTATTCTTTTCCGCCCTGCCAGAAAACCGGGAATGTTCCAGATGGCTACATCTTCTTTCTTTATATAGGCACCACGCTTTTCGTGCTCTATCCTGTACCATTCACCAACTTCTTTATGGAAAATATCAAGAATAGTTTTTTTACCGTTGCCGATTTCTGTTTGAAAAATGGTGTCAAGTTGAGAGCTTTTTATGCGCTCATTAACTTTTACCATAGTATTGAAAGAGAGCGAGTCTAAAACCAAAGCATTGTTTTCAGGGCTGCAATAAACCAGAGCCATGTCGGCATAGATAAGATAGTTACCCTCATGTTCATATGCATCGGCTATGAAGTATTCACCCATGTTGAGTGCGGTGCAGTCCGTTGGATATCGCTTAGGTGTTTTCTGCCCAAATGCATTGCTGCATAGCAGCACGGCAAACAACAAAGTGAAGAAAGATGAGGAGGTAGTGATGATGGTTTTATGCATGTTGAAAGGAGTAACGAATATCGAACCAAGACTGAATTTCATTCTCAAATTTTCAAATAGTATCATTTTAAGAATAACGAATATCGAATAATGAAGATTGGAGTGCATTTCATTCTCAAATCCTCAAATTTTCAAATTGTATTATTTCTTCATTGTTCTCAATCAGCCACGGCCCATCGAGGTCAGCCCAGTCACAAATCGGAGCAAGCGCTTCAGCCGCACCGCAGCCAATGCTGCTTTCACTCATGCAGCCAATCAGGGTTTTTAGTCCGAGGCCTTTTGCGTGGGTAATCATGCGCATGGCTTCAGTCAATCCGCCACACTTCTGCAGTTTTATGTTGATGCCGCAGAATGCACCTCTTATGCTATCGATGTCTGCAATACGCTGACAAGCTTCGTCTGCTATTACAGGAATGTGAAGTGATTGCATAAGCGTTGCACTCTTTTGGCGGTCTGTTTTCTCAAAAGGTTGTTCTATCAGCACGCATCCGCTCTCTTCTAATTGAGTACTGAAGGTGATAGCATGTTGCAAATCATTCCACCCTTGATTGGCATCCACCGCGAAAGGCTCAGTGCTCAGTGCAAGAAAATCATTGAGCACATTTTCATCGTCTTCGCCATTCATCTTCAGTTTGAAAAAACTGAAACCGTTTGTTTCTGCAAATTGAATTTTCTCTCGCATCTCATCACGTGTGCTGATGCCAATTGTGTAGGTGTGCGGAACTACATTTTGCGATGTTACACCGAGCAATTCAGTCAATGTTTTGTTTTCAATCTTTGCTTTCAGTTGCCACAGGGCCATATCCAATGCGGCTTTGGCAGGCATGTGTCCGGGCATCAGCTTATCTATCCCGTCAAATATTCTTTCAGGAGAAAAATCCTTACTGATGGATTGTGCAAGCAAATGATGAAGCTCTTTGCTGCTGAGAAATGCCATAACACCCTCAACAGTATCAGGCAAATACGGAGGGAGGGTGGCCTCGCCCACACCAGTATGTCCTGCAAAGTCAAGCTTACAAAGCACGGCATCGGTATGAGTTCTGGTTCCGTGTGCTATGCTAAAAGGAAACCGGAATTTCAACTGTGCATGAACAATTTCAATCGTGTAGTAAGGGTAGTGAAGAATCATTGCGGAGAAAACAAGAGGATGAATGCAATGGTAGCAGTGCATTGTAGTATGACCTGATCAAACTTTGTTATCTGTCAACAACACGGGCACAGTTGTTGGCCAATCGCAACGCTTCGCTGAAAGAAGTAAAAGTCACATTAAGATTTTGCACCGCTCAATAACACTATGAAAGCCAATCCTGAAAAAAGAAGCCATGAGCCATCAACCGGAGTAATGGATTGGATGCTGGCAGCATTGATAGTCTTTGCTGTGGTGGGGAGTCTCATTTTTTCGTTGGCATTCCTGGGTTGATAGCAGCAGTTGAGTTCAGTAAACGGTCGTGGAAAGTGTTGCGGAAAGACACCATACTTTGGCCGCACTTTCTACATCCTTTTTTTTTGAACCTGCCCATTTCACATACCACTATTGGGAAATGCGTTGCCATTTCAATGGTAGTTTTGATTTCATTGCTTATTCCTGTGGCTTGCTTCATCAGCTACTTTCATTTTCAGTCCGCCAAGTCAGCTATGAAGAGCGCCATCGCTCAAGGCAAGTTTCGCGAACTCATGGTAGTTGTCACAGCTTCTGAATTGAGGGCTTCGGGTGCCCGCATGCTACACGATCATGAATTTGAAATGAACGGGCGCAAGTATGATATAGTGGAGCAGAGGCGGTGCAATGGTGAAAAAGCCTGGCTTGTGATAATGGACGAGCATGAGAGAAAAGCAGAAGGCATCATGAAAATGTTGCATGGTAAAGAGCAAAAGCGAGAAAAGAATGTGCAACACCATTGGCATATTAAGTTGTTCAAGTGTTGCACTGAGGCACAGATGCACTTGCCACAGCAACTTGATGAACGCCTTGCACATATCTCCTTCATGCCGACCTGCAATTATGATAGTCATATTTCCAAAATGATACGGCCACCGTGGTTTTAGAACTATTGGACTGAGCCGCTGGTCTCTGTCTTCTGTTTTAATTCAAGATTTTTTACAATTCAAAACAATTTGCAAGCTGCGCCATGGGCTGCTTTCTCCTTATTGTGTTAGAATTTTTGGATCCGACATCCAGCATGCACCATGAGCCATTTTGAATTTTTCTCAACAACAATTTCAAATGAAAAAAACAATATTTATAATATCCATTTGCCTGATGGATGTAATGATCACTGCACAAACAGTTACTGTGAAGGATATGGTAACATCAGAACCACTCACTGATGTGATAATAGCAGGCGATAACAATGTGCCACCATTAGTAACAAATGCTAACGGGCAAGCGGACATAGTTGCGATGGCAGGCAGTAGTAAAATTACCTTCAGCCATGTGGGTTACGAAACGGCAGCCTTCACACCAGCTCAACTCACTACGATGCAGCATACAGTGACACTTGCACCTAACAGCATGTTCACACCTGAGGTGGTAGTAAGTGCATCGCGCTTTGAAGAGAGGCCTGAGGATGTGGCACAACAGGTTCAGGTAATAAGTCGCAGTGACTTGCGCTTCATGAATCAACAAACTACTGCCGATGTATTGCAACATACAGGCGGTGTGTTGGTTCAAAAAAGCCAGCAGGGTGGGGGTAGTCCCATCATACGCGGGCTGGAAGCCAACAAAGTACTTATGGTGATGGATGGTGTAAGGATGAACAACGCGATATTTCGCGGTGGTCATCTGCAAAACATAATCACCTTGGACAACTCAATTCTGGATCGTGTAGAGATAGCCTATGGCCCCGGCAGCGTGGTGTATGGAAGTGATGCACTTGGTGGTGTCATGCACTTCTACGCGCGCAATCCGAACTTCAATTCTGACGACAGCTTGCTCTTTCATGGCAATGCTTATGCACGCACAGCAACATCCAACAATGAGTTGAGCGGACATGTTGACTTCAACATAGGAGGCAGGCGTTTCGCATCACTCACCAGTGTTACTTATTCCAGTTTTGATGATTTGCGTTCGGGTGATTTGCGCGCACCCGGCTACGACAGTTTTGGCCGCAGGTACTTCTACGTAGAGCGAATTGATGACAAAGACAGCATCATCAAAAATGACAATCCGAACATACAAGTTGGTACGGGCTACAAGCAGTACGATGTGCTTCAAAAGTTTGCCTTCAAACAAAGTGACATGATAAAACACACACTGAACTTTCAATTGAGCAGCAGCACGGATATTCCGCGCTATGACCGGCTAACTGAAGGCACCATTGATGCACCCGTGAATGCAGTGTGGTACTACGGCCCGCAGCAGCGCATGATGGCTTCTTACAACTTAGAGATGAACAATAAGAATAGCCTGTATGACAATGCACGCATTATTCTGGCTTATCAGCAGGTAGAGGAAAGCAGACATAACAGAGGCTTTGATGGCGGCAGGCAGAGCAACCGCATGGAGAATGTACAAGTGCTTTCATTCAATGCTGACTTCCAAAAAATGACAGGAAGGAATGAGTTGCGCTATGGAACGGAGGTAACAAGCAACGATGTGCAAAGTGAAGCCAACCGTGAGCATGCAACCACAGGCGAAATTACTTTCCAGAACACTCGCTATCCTGATGGCGGAAGCAAGATGAACACCGCAGCCATATACCTCACAGATGCCTTCGAAGTGAGCGAGAGCCTGGTGTTGAATGCCGGATTGCGATACAGCAGTGTGATGCTGGAAGCCAAAATTGACTCTACCAACTTCGCAGCTGATGCTGTAATAAACGGTGACACACTGAGCTACAACTTTCTCAATCATACAACATTGAGGCAGCAGAACTCAGCAGTAAATGGAAGTTTTGGTGTGGTAATAAAACCAGGACGCGGATTCAACATAGCCCTGAATGCTGCCACCGGATTCCGTGCGCCCAATGTGGATGATGCAGGCAAACTCTTTGAACAACCAAGTGGCGCTGTGCTTATTCCCAATCCCGATCTGAAACCTGAAAAAAGCGCCAATCTGGATTTGCGCATCAGTAAAATGATTGATAACAAAGTAAACGTGCAGGTTACAGGTTTTTACAACATGATAAAAAACCTGATAGCAGTGGATTCGGCTACATACACTAACGCCACAGTAGATGAATTGTTGGTACCCTCCCTCACCAACGTGAACAAGGACGAAGCATACATCTATGGTTTGAATGCTCAGATAGACGCACGTGTTAATGAGCACTTTGGAATCAATTCGGCCATCAACTATACATACGGCAGAATAAAAGGCGATACCGCAGACACACCGTTGGATCACATACCACCTGTATTTGGCCGTACAGGGTTCAACTACCAGACAGGCAAATTTCGCAGCGAATTTTTTGTGATGTACAATGGCTGGAAACGTTGGGAAAACTACCGCCTCGGTGCGGAAGACAATGAGTTGTATGCCTTAACAGATCAGGGAATGCCGGGTTGGTACACACTAAACCTTCGCGCACAGTATCAGGCAAATGAAACAGTGCAGGTACAGTTGGCTTGCGAGAATTTGCTGAACCACCATTACCGTGTATTCGCTTCGGGCACCAGCAGTGCAGGGCGCAACCTGATGCTTACTCTGCGTGCGCGATTCTAAAATTTACTCAATGACTGACAGAGATCCTGATTGAGGCAGAAACTGTGCATGTTGAACGGGAATTGATGATGATTCTTCATCTGCATTTTCAAACCAACGATTGATTCAGCTCACACAAATAGTAAGGGCCATTCATGTTTGAATGGCCCTTTTTGTATCGTAGCGTCATCAGAGATTATCTCGATTTTTCAGCACTCGCAGCATATAGAAGGCATGCTGCTCCAATCAGGAAATCTTTGAGCAGGTTGCTCTTACCATTCGGATTACCATCGAGCAAGGCAGGCAGGTGTACCATCAGTCCAAAGGCATAGATGGTAGGCGCAAGACACAAGGCTGCAAGCCTGTCCCATTTCTTTATGAGAATGCCTGTGGCCGTAAGTATGAGTGATGTGCCGCTGGCATATACCCAGAACAAGCCACCAAATGGCATGTATGACGGCACAATGTGCTGAAGCATGTCAGCAGATGTGTAATGAATGAAACCGAAAACATAGAATGGCAGGCAGAAGAGAACACGGGCAACGTTGGACAGATTGAAATTCATGATTTAATTTTTTTAGTTTGAATTCAGGTAGAAACGCAATCAAACAGTCAATGGTTTGCATTTCTTAAAGGACTGAAACCTGTCGGGCAAATAGGTAGTATGAAGTGGACATGCCCTTTAAGTTCTTGAGCAAAAATTATATCAGACATCACTACAGACTCGTACAGAATTTCTTTGTCGTTCTTCCGCTGCTGGCACTGACTCTGGCAGGTGTTTGGATTTTGACCAGCGGCCACATTCAGGAAAGTGGCAGTGATTTCTATAAAATTCCACAGTCAGCTATTACCTGCATCTATGACCACCCAGGTCAAATCAGCATTGACAAAGTTGTAAGCCTTCCAGACACATCATTTCAAGCCTTGCCATCAGGCAATCCACCTAATTTCGGATTCAGCACAGCAAGCATCTGGCTCAGATTCGAACTGAGTGGCAACATGACAACGGGCGAAAAGAAAATGCTCGAAATAAAAAATCCGTTGCTGAATGTTGTAGAACTGTACGAAAGAAAATCAACAGAAATAGTGCAATTGGTGAAGACCGGTGACACACATGAATTCAGCACGCGCCCTGTCCCGTATGGCAACTACATCATTCCAATACATATTCCCAGAGCTGAATCAAGAGTCTATTATCTGAAGGTAAGTGGAGGCGGAGAACAACTGCTGGCACCGTTAAAACTATGGGCACCGGACGCACTGGGTATGCACAATAGCGAAGACCAGGTGATGCGTGGCAGCTACTTCGGCCTCATCCTGTTTGTGTTGTTGTTCAATTTATTTGTGTATATCATCATTCGTGAAAAAGCCTCGCTGTATTATGTGCATTACAATCTATTTCTGTTGTTGCTTCAATTGAGTCTTGGCGGATATGCATTTCAATATTTGTGGCCCGGCAGCCCTTATCTAGCCAATGTTGCCAATCCATTCTTTGCTACACTAAGTGTATTTGCGCTCATGCGATTTGCACAGCATTTTCTTGAGCTGTACCAGTTTTTTCCGCGAGTAAACCGGATCTTTCAATACACGGGTTATCTGCTGCTTGTGAATGCCGCAGCATCCTTGATATGGCATCCGGTGGTATTCGCAATCACCATAGTGGTGGTAAATGTTACGGCATTGCTGCTCAATCTTGCCATTATTCCGGTAGCTGTTGGGGTGGTAAGGCGGGGATATGCACCGGCCAAAATTTTCCTTGCTGCATTTCTCCTACTTGTAGTTACCGTGTTCGGATTTGTGGCTACCAATGCAGGCCTCATTCACTCCGAGTTCTATGCAGACTATGGTTTACTGATTGGAAGCGCAGTGGAAGTGGTACTCCTTTCACTGGCTATCGTGGTGCGCTTTAAGCAATTCAAAGAAGATGCTGTAAGCACATTGAAAGAACTGAATACAGTGCAACGCGAACAGAATATGGTACTGGAACAACGCGTAGCACAGCGCACCTTCGAATTGAGCCAGCAGAAAGAAGAAATATTGAGCAGCATTCGCTATGCTGAGCGCATACAGCAAAATGTGCTGCCGTCTGTGGCAGATGTGAAGAAGGTATTTCCGGATTCTTTCATTTTATACAAACCAAAAGACATAGTAAGTGGCGACTTCTACTGGACAGGCCGCACCAGTTTGAATGGTGTGCATGGGCCGGCCCACGAAGTACTGCTATTTGCAACAGGTGATTGTACAGGCCACGGAGTGCCGGGTGCCATGCTGAGCGTGCTGGGGTGCAATCTGCTGCGCGAAACTGTGATGCAATTTCCTGAAGATCCACCTCACCAAATGCTTCATCGGCTCGATGAAAGATTGTTGAATGCAATTGGAGGCACAAGCCACGCTCATGCAGGCGATGGTATGGACCTAGCACTTTGGTCATTACAAACTGATACTATGGAATTGAAATTTGCCGGTGCCAACACGGGGGTGAGCATCTGGCGAAATAATAAATGGATAATACTGCCAGGCACGCGCAGACCACTCGGATTGCGCAATGCAGAGATGGCTAAGGACTTTGAATTGCAAAGCATGCGATTGACCAAAGGAGATACGATTTATTGCTGGACTGATGGAATAACCGATCAGATAGGCGGCCCCAAATCGAAGAAGCTGAAGACCCGTGGGCTTTTGGAATTTCTAAGTGAAATAGCAGGCAAGCCTCTTGCGGCACAAATGGAGGCAATCAATCAATTCATAGAACAATGGCGTGGCGAAGAAGAGCAAATGGATGACATCTGCCTTTCAGTGGTGAGAATCTGAACAACCGCCCGGCACGAATACATATATTTTTGAACCAAATCCTTCCATCCTGAATATGAAAAAAATAATTATTGCCTTGATGTTGCTTGTATCAGCAGGCAGGTCAGCAGCCCAGCAAGACAGCAACTATGTAGAACTGGGTATCAACAGCCTTCGCATGGTGAGCCTGCTTATAGATGATGAGCCAACAGATTTTGATGTTTGGAATCCATACATGTTCACCTTCGATGCTCATATCAAATTCATAGGACTGCGCTTCGGATTTGGGCAGGACAAACGTGAGATGAGTGAATTACCCACAGTAGCCAATGGCAAAGTATATACGCGTAATGACACCACCCGCACTGATTTGCGCTTTGGTCTGTACTATGAAAAAAATCTGCATCAGCGCTGGAGTATGCGGCTTGGGGCGGACTACTTCACCGCACGAACTGTTCAAAATCTATCCACTGAATTTCTAAATGAGAACAACGTGACCGTGAAGACACTGCGTGAAATATCTACAAAAGAAAAAGGTGTAGAGCCATTTTTGTTCTTTCAATACCACCTTGCACCACGCATCAGCTTAGGCACTGAATTGATGTGGCGCATATCTGTAGCCAAGACCGATGATATTGATAGCAACAGCCTGAATGAGCTTACTTATGAAAGAACTTTTGAAGAAAAGAAACGCATCATCATGGCACCCACAAGTCTGTTTCTGATAGCACGGTTTTAATATTTAGCTGAACCATGAAAAGAGTACTTACAGCGCTTACAATGATTACCACATTATTGGTGCTGTTGCAGCAATGCACCACCGATGTGAAATTAGAATTGCGCACACCGCTGCTACCTGCCACACCATACAGTTACGATACTCCGGTTGCACAATCGTTTTTCAATCCTTATGGCGATAGTGTGATAAACAACCATGTGGCAACACTTGGTCGTGTGCTTTTTTACGACACACAACTTTCGCACAACAACAGAACGAGCTGTGGCACTTGCCATCAGCAGCTATACGGCTTTGCAGACAACACTCAATGGAGCCTCGGATTTTTAAGTGGACTTACAGGTCGCAATACGCAAACTATTGTAAATACCGGAACACAGATAGGATTCTTCTGGGATTTGCGTGAAGCTACGCTGGACCACATGGTGTTGCAACCCATTGCCAACCACGTGGAGATGGGTATTCCTGATACACTTTACATGGAAGAAAAAGTAAGACGAACTGATTATTACAACCAACTTTTCATCAATGCATTTGGAAACGATGAGGTGACTACAAATAAAATTGGTCGCGCGCTCGCCCAGTTTGTGAAGAGTATCATCTCTGTCAGTTCAAAATTTGACAAAGGCAGGTTGTTGGTTGACCCGGATTCTCAGCTTGGCAATGCTGCCAACCACATCGACTTTCCGAATTACACTGTTGAAGAAAACTTAGGTAAGGAAATTTTCTTTTTAAAATTTCCATGTAGCACCTGCCATGGCGGAGTTAATTTGGATGGAAGCCTTTCCCGTCCATTCAATATTGGGTTGGAGGTGGATTACACAGACAACGGTATGCGCGGCTATCACAATCCTAGTCCGGAGCATCCTGATTCGGTGATCACCCAAGTACCGATGATGGGCAGCGAAGTGGCTGATGGATTTTTCAAAACACCTTCACTGCGCAATATTTCACTCACCGGGCCATACATGCATGATGGCAGATTCAAAACACTGGAAGAGGTGGTGGAGTTTTACAACAGCGGCATTCAGCCACATCTGCAATTGTCGCAGACATTGCGCAAGCACAGCGATGGAGGCCTGTTTGAATTTGGTCCGCCAATACCTGAAGAAGAGGAGATGCCGGGTCGCAAACC
>JBJXFP010000001.1:0-2949 GCA_046155615.1 Flavobacteriales bacterium
GCGAGTTTCAGGGGTATAGAATGCAACAGGAAACGCTATGAAACTGTTTTGCCTGCGTATTGTGTCCTGTGCCAGACCATGAGCACATGCCACCAGCAGCAAGAGAGATATGAAAAGAAGTTTTGAATTCACACAGGCAGGTTTGCACCTTTCGCAGCAAAAATGAACCATCGTCAAGCATCAGCATGAAAATCATTTGGGCAGTCATCAATTTTATTCAGATCACCATCATCTGCCTTTGGACTGCCGTATGTGCCGTGGTTGGTGTGCTGCTGATGCTCATCACCTGGAATGGTGCCTGGGTGCACAAGGTGAATGGGCTTTATCTGTGGTCGCCTTTGGTTTGTGCCCTGTGTGGTGTGCGCGTCACTTTGCATGGCAGCCACCACATCAACACTTCGTTGTCACGCATATATGTGGCCAATCATGCTTCCCACTTTGATATAGTAGCCCTTGCGCGTGTCATGCCCGTGGGTCTTTTTTTCATAGCAAAAAAGGAACTCGCTCGTGTACCCTTCATGGGGCAATACATGCGGCTCATCGGCCATATTTTCATTGACAGAAAAAACAAAGACAAAAGCATGGAGAGCATGATGCAGGCTGCTGAAAAAATAAAGCGTGGCAGAAATGTCATCTCATTTCCAGAAGGCACACGCAGCAAAACTGATGAGGTTCAAATCTTCAAACGAGGTTCTTTCATCATAGCAAAACAAGGCAATGTGGATATCGTGCCTATTGGTATAAGCGGTTCGCGCAGTGTGCTACCAAGTGGACGTTTTGGCATCAGGCCAGGCACCATCACCGTTCGTGTAGGTGAAGCCATAAGTGCGGAGCAATTCGCACAACTGAATGTGGAGCAACTGGCTGAGCTGGCAAGAGAAAAAGTAGAAGTGTTGATTAAAGAAAATCGAAAATGACTATAAAGAAATTGATATGTTGGGTATGCACTTGGGTTTTTGTAGCAGAATCTACAGCCCAATCAAACTTGTGCAAAGTGCAGGGACAGATATTAGAATGTGAAACCGGCCAGCCTGTTGCGTTCGCTACGGTAGTGGCCATTAATACACGAATAGGAGGAGTTACAGATGAGTTCGGAAAGTTCACTCTAATGATACCGGATAGCACGCTTTATCTTGAATTCAGATTCATAGGAAGGAGCATGAAAAAAGTAGAAAGGACAAACACCGGTTGGTGCAATTTGAGTTTGAATATTTGTCTTAACGAAGAATCATCAAGCCCATTGCCCGATCCGGATTTCATGTATCCTATAGAACCGGAAGTCACTGTGGAAGGATTCAGAACCCACAGGCCAAAACATCAGACACCTGCATCCATAGCAGTGGTGGACAGAAAAACATTGGACGCAACCGACCAAACCTCGCTGCTCAATGCGGTGAATACTGTACCGGGTGTGATGATGGAACAACGCGGCAACGGTGGTTCGCACCGCATCAGCATCAGAGGCAGTTCGCTGCGCGCGCCATTTGCGGTGCGTAATGTGAAGATGTATTTCGAAGGCATTCCACTCACCTCGCCCGATGGGCAGACACCACTGGAGATGATGGATGCGTTTGATATAGGTCGGTTGGAAATAATAAAAGGCCCGGCAGGCAGCGTATATGGAAGTGGCAATGGAGGTGTGCTTCAGTTTTTCAGTAAAAATGTGCATTTGGAACAAACACAAGTGAGCACAGGAGCCATGCTGGGCAACTATGGTATGAGCAGGGCTACTACAGAAATTACTACACCATTTGAAAATGGCGGACTGCGCGCGTCATACATCTTCCAAGACAACCGAGGCTTCCGCACTCAAGAGTACAATCACAAGAATCAAGTGAGTTTGTATGCCGTAAAATTCTACAAACGCAACACATTTAAATTTTATACCACCTACCTGAATGCCAACTGGGCACTACCCGGTGGTTTGAATGCAGCAGAGGCAGATACATTGCCTACTCAAGCCAACACTTTTTCTTGGAAAAACAATGCACATGTGTGGCGCGAAAGACTGATGGCAGGTGCAGTACACCAGTATCGGTTCAAGATGCCATCTGGCCGAGAGATGAACCTGAACTCCTCTGTGTATTACTACCAAACAAATAAAAAAAATCCGTATGGAACTTCAGCCTTCAACAGCGGATACAAAGACGAAATTGCCACAGGCCCCGGTGGAAGGCTTGACGTGAATTACTTTGACTTTTCGCATGAGATCAGATTTAAGGTAAATGCTGGAGGTGAGTTTCAGCACGAGCGTTACAACATACTTGAGAGTAATTTAGTGAGTGGTCAACCAGGCGTTTACAAATACTTGTACGATGTGCGATACAATACTTTGATGGGCTATGTAAGTGGCGATGCCGACTGGGATCAGCGCATCATACTTGAAGCAGGCACAAGCATCAATCAAACAAATCAATTGATTCAGGGAAAAAATCATTTCGGTTTTGATTTCAACACTGCAGCCACCTGGCAAACACAGTTGCTGCCTCGCATTGCTTTGTCAGTGCAACTGTATCATCAGTGCTATGCATTTGCCTCGCTGAGTTATGGCAACAGCAACCCCACCATTTTTGAAATGGTAGATCAGGCAACCAATACATACAATCTGCAATTGAAACCAGAGACCGGACGCAATGTGGAAGCAGGAATCAAAGGCCGCGATAATTCCAAAACAATTTATTTCGAGCTGGCTGCATACGATTTCGCCTTGAACAATTTCATTTTTCAACGAACAGAAAATATTCCGTTAGCTGACACTGTGCTACAGGTAGAGAAATATGTAAATGCGGGTTCGGCAAAACAGCAAGGCATAGAAGCAGCTCTACAAAAATCATTGAAGCTGAATGAAGAAGGTGACATGGTGGAGTGGTGGGGGGCATTATCTATATTCAACTACAAGTTTGGCATCTACACCAACGATGATGGAGACTTTAGCGGAAAAAAACTTAC
>JBJXFP010000008.1:0-4093 GCA_046155615.1 Flavobacteriales bacterium
GCGAGTTTCAGGGGTATAGAATGCAACAGGAAACGCTATGAAACTGTTTTGCCTGCGTATTGTGTCCTGTGCCAGACCATGAGCACATGCCACCAGCAGCAAGAGAGATATGAAAAGAAGTTTTGAAATCACTCGGGCAGGTTTGCACCTTTCGCAGCAAAAATGAACCACGGCATCGCATCATCATGAAAATCATTTGGGCAGTCATCAATATTATTCAGATCACCATCATTTGCTTGTGGACTGTTGTGTGTGCCGTTGCCGGAATTCTGCTC
Source organism: Flavobacteriales bacterium (assembly GCA_046155615.1). Classification (GTDB taxonomy): domain Bacteria; phylum Bacteroidota; class Bacteroidia; order Flavobacteriales_D; family Sanyastnellaceae; genus JANNVZ01. Next base: position 276 of record JBJXFP010000008.1, read on the forward strand.
ATGCTCATCACCTGGAATGGTGCCTGGGTGCACAAGGTGAATGGGCTTTACCTGTGGTCTCCTTTGGTATGTACCCTGTGCGGTGTGCGTGTCACTTTGCATGGCAGCCACCACATCAATACTTCGCTGTCGCGCATCTATGTCGCCAATCATGCATCCCATTTCGACATCGTGGCCCTTGCCCGCGTGATGCCCGTAGGACTTTTTTTCATCGCTAAAAAAGAACTCTCCCGCGTGCCTTTCATGGGGCAGTACATGTGGCTCATCGGCCACATTTTTATAGACAGAAAAAACAAAGACAAAAGCATGGAGAGAATGATGCAAGCAGCTGAAAAAATAAGGCGCGGCAGAAACATCATCTCATTTCCTGAGGGTACAAGAAGCAAGAGTGGCGAATTGCAAATGTTCAAACGTGGTTCATTCATCATTGCCAAACAAGGCCTGGTGGATATTGTACCCATTGGCATAAGTGGTTCGAGCAGTGTGCTGCCAAGCGGGCGCTTTGGCATCAGGCCGGGCGTCATAACCGTGACTATTGGTGAGGCAATAACCAGTAGCGATTTCAAGGACATGACGATAGAACAACTGTCAGAGCACACACGTGAAAAAGTAGAAATGTTGATTAAAGAAAATCGAAAATGACTATTAAGAAATTGATTTGTTGGATATGTGCGTTAGTAACAGTGGCCGAATCAGCAGCCCAATCAAACTTGTGCCAAGTGCAAGGACAGATATTAGAATGTGAAACCGGTGAGCCTGTAATGTTCGCAACAGTGGTTGCCATTGGCACACGCATAGGAGCAGTTACTGATGAGTACGGTAAGTTCACACTCAGCTTACCAGACAGCACTTCATATCTCGAATGCAAATCAACAGGATGGAAAATGAAAAAAATAGAAAGGGGATACTCCGGATGGTGCAATATGGAATTGAATATCTGTCTGAATCGAGAATCATCACAACCTTTACCTGATCCGGATTTCATGTATCCAATAGAACATGAAGTCACAGTAGAAGGATTTAGAACCCACAGACCAAAACAACAGACACCTGCATCCATTGAAGTGGTGGACAGAAAAACATTAGACGGCACTGACCAAACCTCGCTGCTCAATGCGGTGAACACAGTGCCGGGAGTGATTATGGAACAACGTGGCAATGGTGGTTCGCACCGCATCAGCATAAGAGGCAGTTCGCTGCGCGCACCATTTGCTGTGCGCAATGTGAAAATGTATTTCGAAGGCATACCCCTCACCTCGCCCGATGGGCAGACACCACTGGAGATGATGGATGCCTTCGATGTGGGCCGCATCGAGATAATAAAAGGCCCGGCAGGCAGCGTGTTTGGAAGTGGCAACGGAGGTGTGCTACAATTTTTTAGTAAAAAAATTCCTTTGGAACAAACGCGAGTGAGCACCGGAGGCATGCTGGGCAACTATGGTATGAGTCGGGCTGCAACAGAAATTACTACTCCATTTGAAAATGGCGGACTGCGCGCGTCATACATCTATCAGGACAACCGGGGCTACCGCATGCAGGAGTACAATCACAAGAATCAAGTGAGTTTGTATGCAGTGAAATTCTACAAACGCAACACCTTTAAGTTCTATACCACCTACCTGAATGCCAACTGGGCACTACCAGGTGGTTTGAATACAACAGAGGCAGACACATTGCCTACGCAAGCCAACAATTTTTCATGGAAAAACAACGCACATGTTTGGCGCGAAAGACTGATGGCTGGCGCAGTACACCAGTATCGGTTCAAGATGCCAACAGGCAAAGAGATGAGCCTGAACACCTCAGTGTATTACTACCAAACGGATAAAAAAAATCCATATGGTACCTCAGCCTTCAACAGTGGATACAAAGACGAAAGCGCCACTGGCCCCGGTGGAAGGCTGGATGTGAATTACTTTGACTATTCGAATAGAATCAGGTATAAGGTGAATGCAGGCGGAGAGTTTCAGCATGAGCATTACAACATACTCGAAAGCGCATTAGTGAGCGGTCAACCAGGCGTTTACAAATACTTGTACGATGTGCGCTACAATACTTTGATGGGCTATGTAAGTGGCGATGCCGATTGGGATCAGCGCATCATACTCGAAGCAGGCACAAGCATCAACCAAACAAATCAATTGATTCAGGGAAAAAATCATTTCGGTTTTGATTTCGACACAACAGCCACCTGGCAAACACAGTTGCTGCCGCGCGTGGCTGTATCAGTGCAACTGTATAATCAGTGCTATGCATTTGCCTCACTGAGTTATGGCAACAGCAATCCCACCATTTTTGAAATGGTGGACTACGTGAACAATAGCTACAACCTGCAACTGAAACCAGAGACCGGACGCAACATGGAAGCCGGTATCAAAGGCCGCGATGAATCCAAAACAATTTATTTCGAGTTGGCCGCATACGAGTTCGACTTGAACAATTTCATTTTTCAACGAACTGAAAATATCCCGTTAGCTGACACCGTGCTTCAGGTAGATAAATATGTAAATGCAGGTTCGGCAAAACAGCAAGGCATAGAAGCAGCCTTGCAAAAATCCTGGAAACTGAATGAAGAAGGTGACATGGTGGAGTGGTGGGGGGCATTATCTATATTCAACTACAAGTTTGGCATCTACACCAACGATGATGGAGACTTTAGCGGAAAAAAACTTACAGGAATTCCGTTGGCTAACGCAACATGTGGAGTGCGTTTCATTTTACGCAAACAACTCACTTTAGAACTTGCAGACTATTGGATGGACAAGACACCGCTGAACAATGCGAACACTGCCTGGTCGCCAGCACGGCATGTGGTTAATTTCAAAATGAATGTTCAAATGAGCCTGGCGGAGCGATTGAAAATAGATATTTACCTCGGTGCCAACAATGCTTTGCAACATGAGTATTCGGCATACTTCAACACCAATGCAGTTGGTTCGCGCTATTTCAATCCAGCGCCATCGTCATTTGTGTTTGCCGGATTCATGGCCACATGGAGTGCCTATAAGCACGAGGCAAAACCGGTAGTTCCCACTGAGAAATAAAACGCTATGCTTCTTCAATAGCGAAGGAGTATTGCTCCATGATTTCGTTGCAGAGCAGTTTTTTGCAAGCCTCTTCCACTTTGCCTTCAGCCGCCTTTTTGTCTTTGGCCTGCACAATCATGGTGATGTGCTTGCCTATGCGCACACCGCTTATTTCTTCAAGTCCCAGGTTTTTCATTGAGCCAGTTACGGCCTTGCCTTGCGGGTCGAGCAGGGCAGGCAGTGGCATGATGTCTATTGATGCAGAATATTTTTTCATCATTCGTGGATTTGGGCGCAAAATAATTGGTAGAAGCAAAAGACATTTTCAAAGGAACCATTGACCCTTTCATCAACAAGCTGACAACGAAAAGCCTGCACCTCGTCTTGAATCCGATTTTGTGTTGGAAATACACTTTTGTATTGCCGCCCAAATCGGATAAGTTTGTGGCTTGAGTAGAAAGATTTTGAGATGGATTTCCAGATTGAATTCTTGTCTATTGCATTACCAATAAAGAAACTCCTTAATTAACCAAATCAAAATGAAAAGAGCAGTACTTCTCTTTGCACTTGTTGCGTGTTCATTTTTTCAAAATTCACTTTATGCCCAGCCTTCGAATTTGGAAGGCGATGTGATTTCCGGCTCGTGGAATAACACACAAACCTTGACTGACCTTGGCGCATTTCGCCAATACCGTGGACAGCGATCAGGCGGTACAGGCAATGGCAATTTCCTTTTCAACCCTGCACCGGGCAATTATGGCACGATGTGGACAGGAAGCAATGCGCCAAATT
>JBJXFP010000046.1:0-29775 GCA_046155615.1 Flavobacteriales bacterium
ATAGAGAAGGCGCGCATGTTCCACTTCGACTTGCAGGATGCTGTGATGGCGAGCGATGCTTTTTTTCCTTTTCCGGATTGTGTGCAGATAGCGCACGAGGCGGGCATCACTGCTGTGGTGCAGCCGGGGGGCAGCATCAAAGACCAACTGAGTGTGGACTACTGCAATGGGCACGGTGTGGCTATGTATATGACGGGGCGCAGGCATTTCAGGCATTGAGGGAGCAAGAGGGGTAGAATAGCGGGCTGCAAGCCCGTGCAAGTATCGGAACGGGCTGGAAGCCCGCTCCATGGGGTCAAACGACATTTTAATTTACCAGAATAAAGCAAAAGCCCCGAAAGGTGAAGTCTGACTATACCACTACAGTAGTCTATCACGGATTTCCCCTTTAGGGGTCAGGGGTTTCGAAAGATTGGTGTAAACATGCGCAGAGGCATTTTGAGGGGTGTGTAAGGATGAAGAAGGATTGAATAGTGGGCTGCAAGCCCGCTCCATGGGGTGATTGAACCCTCACCATACCATCAATAAAAATAAACGACCATGAAAACTCTTTTGGTTAAGCATATCCTTACAATTTCAATTACATTGCAAGTTTCATGTGCTTATGCAACCAATGACAGCCTCATAGTCAATGCGTATTGCATTTTATTAGATTCGGTCATCAAAAAATCAAATCTTGAGTTAATGCCGGAGTCAACTTTATTAAGGGTCATACCAGATTCTAAAGAACAATACCTGCAGTATTACTCACTTACTTTGGATTCGCTCACTTCTGAAGGATTTTATGAATTGGAAATTCAACTTTTTGACATAGCGCTGTCAAATTGGGATATAGCCAAGAAAATATTGCAGATGTCAGAATTCGTTGATGGAGAATACGCGGAAGCTTATTTTGTTAAGATTGGAGGCATAATCGAAAAGCATAGACCAGTCAGTTGCAGGCATTTGAAATCAAATCTCAAATCACCAGCATTCAAAAGACTTGTTACCGAATACCGCAACGCGTGCAAATGTAAAAATAAGAGTTGAAACGGTAGTATTCCCCAGTTGGAGCGTATGCCTTAAAGCAAGCGGGCTACAAGCCCGTGCAAGTATCGGAACGGGCTGCAAGCCCGCTCCATGGGTCAGAACTTCACACTCAACTTCTGCACGGTTTCACCCTCTGCTTTTAGCGTAAGGTCCACCTCAAAAGTTTGTGGTTCTTCGCCATTAAGACTTACTTCTATTTTGTATTTGAAATTGCCGGGTACATTCACCCGTGCCTGCCCTGCCTTGTCAGTTTCCACTTCGGTTATCACGCGGCCCGAGGTGGCATTCATCACCTTAACTACTGCGCCTTTTATGGCTTTGCCGCTGGCGGCTTCTTCCACATTGCATTGTATCTGCCCGAAGCTGCTGCGCTCGTAGCCTGCCGCTATCAGTGCATACCTGCTTACGTCTATTTTGTATATGTCACGTTCGCCTAAGCTATTGTCATACTCCGCAGCTATTAACATGGTTTTGTTGTCGCTGGTGAGCGAGAAGGTGCTCTCCTCATTCACCGTGTTAATGGGATAACCCAGATTAACCGGGACACTCCATGCTCCATTGAGCCATTCGGTTTTGAATATGTCGTAGCTGCCCATGGTCTGGTGGCCGTTGCTGGCGAAGTACAGGGTCTTGCCGTTGGGATGGATGAAAACAAATTTTTCATCATCACCGGTATTGAGCACTGCGCCAATATTCTTAGGACTGCCCCATTGTCCGCTCTTTTTTGTGCTTACGTAAATATCTCCCTGGCCCAGGCCGTCAGGCTGCTCGCTTATGAAGTAGAGGGTATTGCCATCGGCAGTGATGCTCACAGAGCCTTCGTAATAGCTCGTGTTAATGGGGCGCGGCATTTTGGCAGCGGCTTCCCATACTTGATCCGTTTTGTTGTAGGTGCTGTAATAGATATCGCCTGTGGTGGTCACTGTATTTTTATATACATACATGCCGTTGCCATCGGGCATTATGCTCAGCACAGCATCATAGGTTTCAGTATTCAGCTCACCTTCTACACCCTGGGCGCGGGTCCATTGCTTTGTGGCATCGTCCCAGGTGCTGTAGTATATGTCTTCGAAAAATTTGTAGTCGCCTGCTTCGTCTATCGCACCGCCTTTGGTATCGCTCCTGCGCGAGGTGAATACCATCAGCTTGCCATCGGCAGTGATGCTGGGCGTATAGTCATCAAAGCGGGAGTTGATTTCTTCGCCCATGTTTTCAATGTTCACATCAGCGGGCCGGGCCATCATCTCCTGTGCGAACTGGCATTGCTCTATCAGTTGCTTAGCCACTTCGTGCTCATAGGTTTTGGGTCGTTGCAACTCTAAGTATTTGGTATAGTAGCTGATGGCCTTATCGAGTTGGGCTGTGCGGTGGTATATCTGCCCGTAGAAGAGGTTGGTCTCCGTACTTACGCGGGCATTGGCCGCTACGGCCTTGTCTAAGTATTCTTCAGCCAGCTTGTATTTTTTTAGAAAGTAGTGGCACTCGGCAGTGCCGTACAGGGCCTGCGCATTGGCTGGGTCGGCCTGCAGCACTTCGCGGTAGATGGTAAGTGAGCCACGCATGTTGTTCTCGTTGAACTCGTGGCGTGCTGCAATGAGGCGTGGAGTTATCAGTGCCTGATCCATCATGCTGCCTCCGGTGGAGTCAGACTGTGCGGTAAGCAAACCGGTGATGATAAATAGGCTAATGGAAAGGGCAGCTTTGATAAGGCAATTCATGGTAGTGAGCAAGCGCATTGGATAGGTGCGCGTGCAAAGTAGTCAAACACATTGCCACATCAGTTGCATGAACCGGGGCTGATTTTAAATACGGAAAAAATGAAAGACTGTGATCTACATGCTGTCGCATGCGCACCTCACAGTGGAGGGCGCGTTGCCCACAAATATTTGGTCACCATGGATGACTACCGGCCTGCGCAGGAAGGTGTATTCTTCCAATATGTATTTGCGGTAATCCTTTTCCGAAAGTTTCTTTTCATGTAAGCCAAGGTCGCGGTATTTCAGCGCTCTGCGGCTGAACAGTATTTCGTAACTGCCTGCCATGCTTTTCATCTCGTCAAGCTGTGCCGGAGTGATGGCTTCCGTTTTTATGTCTTGTAGTTCGAAGTCTTTCGCCTTTTTGCCAAATGTTTTCAGTATGGCCTGGCAGGTAGTGCAGTTGGCGAGGTGATAAATTTTTTTCATCTATTGGCATTGAAGCGCGCAAGGTGCAGCGAACAAACAAAGGGAAGAGAAACGAAATTTTGTGATGACTTGAGATTTGCTTGAATTACCTGAGAATGGTAACGTGACCTGATTGTTCTATCAGGTTGTCACGCTGGCCCCATGCTACCAAGCGGTAGCTATAAGTGCCATCAGGAACGTAGTGTTCATTGCTTTTGAAAGCGCCATCCCACGGCATGGTCATATCGGTGCTGTGGTATATCTCCTGGCCCCAGCGGTTGTATATCCACCATTCGAACTTTACAATGTCGTGGCCTACGGCAAAAAGAAAATCGTTGATACCATCACCATCGGGAGTGAAACAGTTGGGAACGAACACCGCACCCAACGGAGCGAACTCTTGTGTAAGTGATCGCGTGCAGCCTAACTCTGCGACTGCTATCAGTGTAGCGCTCCATACCCCACTGTTCAGGAATTGATGCACAGGATGTACTTCGGTAGATGTGGTGCTGTCGCTGAAATGCCACTCCATATATGAAGCATCGTGTGTGAGGTTGGTAAAGGCCACGGTGTTGTCGTCTAAGTATTCAGCCATAAAACTTGGATGCACATCCACCACATTGATCCAGGCTGTGGCAGTTGCTGTGTTGCCGCACAAGTCTGTTGCGGTAACTATTACAGGCTGGCCTTCCGTCAGGTAGTAGTGTTGTTGCAAAGCATTGCTGCCTTCTACGTTGTCCCATTCATAAGTCAAGGCTGACATACCGCCCCAGGCTAATGCGTTCATTGTTACATGCTCGCCAACGCATACTGTGGTATCGTTAGACACGTCTATAGTCACGGGCACTGCAGGTACATCTATGTTCACCTCATCAGTATCCACATTGTTACATTGGTCAGTTACGGTGAGTGTCACAGTGGTGTTCTCCACAGCCTGATAATTTACTGATGATGATCCACCTACTACACCCGTGATGTCTGTCCATGTGTAATTATAAACACCGACACCTCCGGTAGCGTTGCCGTTCAGTGTATTGATGGTGATGCATGTAGTACTGATGTCTGTACCCGCATCAGCAGTTACGGTAACAGGAGGCACATCTATATCAATGGCATCGGCAGCAGTATTGCCACATTCATCTTCTACTGTTACTGTCAGGGTGGCATCCTGATCGGTTATCACATTGTAGCTACTGCCTATGCCCACAGTAGCACCATTCAGATTCCATTGGTAGCTGTATGTACCCACACCACCCGATGTTGCTGGTATAATATTGTTTATGTCAATACATGTCACCGAGAGGTCGTCACCAATGGTTGTGGTAACAGGCATTGCCGGCACGTCAATCTCAATTTCATCGGTGGCTGAATTGCCGCATTCATCTTCTACCGAAACTGTGAGTGTGGCATCGTCATTTGTGGAAAAGCTGTAATCATTTCCCTGCCCCACATTGGTAAAGTTGTATGTCCACTGATAGGTGTAGCTGCCTACACCGCCATTGGCTTGCGGGGTCACTGTATTCTGATCAAGGCATGTTACCGTCAGGTCGGGACCTAGGTCCACAAGCATTGCTACCTGCGGCACAGCTATACTTATTTGATCCTCGCCCACATTGCCGCATTCATCAGTCACTTCCAGCACGATGCTTGCATCTGCATTGGTCTGGTAGGTGACGGATGATGCCGAACCCAGATTGCCCTGTTGCGAACTCCAGTTGTAACTGTATGCACCTACACCTCCGCTAACAACGGGTGAAAGTTGGGTTATATCCAGACAAGTAACGGAAAGGTCAGCTCCCAGATTCACATTTACAGGAACAGCAGGATAGGTTATGAGAGCGGTGTCATTGCCGGTGTCTTCACAATCATCAGTTACTGTCAGTACAATGTTTTGCTGCGTAGCAGCCTGGTAGCTGACGGAGGTAGTATTGTTCAGATATCCTCCATTGGCTGTCCATTCGTAGTAATAGTTGCCGAAGCCACCGCTCACGATGCTACTCAGAAAGATGCTGTCCAAGCAGGTCAGTTGTTGGTCAGCACCTATGTTCACCACAATCGGTGCATTATCAATGAATACCACATTGGCAACTCCGTTGTAAGGAGCAACACCACAGGTATCTGTTATAGTAAAATTGTATGAAGTGGGTACATCAGGAAATACGCTGTATGTGGGACTAACGGGGCCGTTAGTCCAGTTCACTAAGTAGTTACCAAGGCCTCCACTTATCTGCGGAGTCAGTATGGCCTCCTGCCCGCAGTTGATGGGCACGTCCGGAATATTCACTACCAAATCGGGCAGGTCGCTCAGCACAACATCCACAGTTACATCATTACCACACGAGGTGGCTCCCATCACCGTGATGGTGAGAATTTCTGTTCCTTCTAACACACCATCGGCAATAGCGCTTATGTCCACCACTAATTGATTTTGATTGGCCGGGAAAATGATTTGCTCCGGTATGCTGTCGAAGTCTATTCCATATTGAGCCATGCCGCTAAATGACAGATCGAATATCTGCTGCGTGGCTTGCTCAGGCAATGTGAAAACAACACTGCCCGGCTGACAACCTTCGTAGATGCCGCCACCGGGAGGCGACAAACTGGGTGAGGACATTGTAGCGGAAACTTCAGTGGAAGCAAAACTGCTGCCTTCCAGAAAAACATACGAATCGTAGCCAGTGTCACCGGCATCTGCTATGGCCAGCTTGATGTGATATGTTTCACCGCATATCACATCAGCAGTGGCGGTAAGCACCGTAGTGAATCCATCGCACTCAATGGTGTTGACATTCACCGTGTTGTTGGCAATGTAATAAGCACAGTATTCGCAGGGACCTGCATTGGCAGTGCCGTTATTTAGGTTATTGATAGTAACCGGAAGTACAGTTCCGGGAATGAGGGCGATGTTAGCCGCATTGTTCAAATAAGGTCCTGAAATACCTGCTCCGCTGAGAAAAAATCCAAAAGCGTCATTGAAACCTGAATTGGCAAACTCTGGATATTCATCACTGCCAAAAACAAAGTTGAATGAAACGGTAGCGCCTACAGCTACGAAGTCGAATTGTAAGACAGCAGCATCATTGAGTGTATTACCACTTAGCTCTACCAAATCGGGATCGCTTGCACCAAATCCTGAAGAAGGTGTAGAACTTGTGGAACCACCTCCATTACCAGGAGCACCATCTACATTGCCACTGCCCATGATGAGGCCGTTGCCAAGATTCAGATTGCAACCACCCGAACAGGTGAAGGAGCCTATTTGTTCATTTACCCCACTAAAGGTGATGTTACTCACCGTAACACCAGCACCAAGCAGCACATTTTGTACGCCATCGGGTGCGTTCACGGCATTGTTCACTACAAGCTGGGCATTCGCCTGCATGGCAAGCATACATGTACAAGTAAACAAAATGATGCGGGTAACAAATGCGCGAATCATTGGTTTTAGCAGGTGTGAGGAAAAAAGCAATTGTGTTTAGGACCATTTGCTGAACCGATTGCAGCGGCTTCAGAAAATGGACGCGCTAATGTAAGCAAACTGAAGAACCAAACGACACCTGTTTGGGTTGCTTACTTGGGTCAGTTTAGGGCAAAATTCATCTCGCCTTTTTTCATCAGACCAAAGTGGTGCGACAGGCGGGCCAACAGATCGCTGAATGTTTGCATGGCTTCGCGTGTGGCATCGCTCACTACTTCCTTACGCAGCCTGAGCAGCAGCAAGCCGTACAGCGCCACCAGACAAGTTTCCACATCGTTAGTGGTTTTGCCATCAGTGTGTGGCAGGTATTCTTTGATGTAGGGTTGTGCTTTGCGGTATAGGTCGAGATAGGTGGTTTCCTTTATCACATTCACCAATGTGTTGTGTAGGTAACCAAGTTCGAACATTAGCTCGTGTACTTCGGTGATATGGCCTTTTTGTTCAACCCTTTCGTTGCGCATGGTGCTTATCAATATTTCAAACCATTTTTTTTCAGAATCAAAAGCTTGATCATCCGGTGTATAGGTGCGTATGAAGTCGTCAATTGCTTCTGAATCGAAATAAACCGCGCGCACCAAATCCTCCATCTGCCACATGAACAGGATATATTCTGCTACATTTTGTTTTAGTTTTTGCTCTGCCAGTGTCATTCTACCGGTAAAAAAGATTGATTAGAAGAAAAAATGGTTTTGCTATTTAGCCTGTTCTGCTTCGTACTCCTTATTCAGGCCGTCAATTACCTGCGAGGTTATATCATAAGCATCGCTGCCATATAGCATCAATTGCAACCCGTTCTGTTTGTTGAGCACGTAGTCTATGCCATTTTCTGTAGAGAACTTTTCGAGGAATTTATTTACGCGTTCAAGCAGTTGGGTTTGAAGCTTGATTTCATCCTTTTTCAGTGATCCCATTTCACCTTCTTCTATTTCGGCCAGCTCCTGTTCAAGACGCATGATGTCTTCCTGCATAGTGCGCTCATCTTCCTTGCTCATTTTGTTGCTCTTCATATATTCTTTCCATACTTCTACCTGGTCTTGCCGGGCGCGGTATTCTTTCTCCACACGTTTTTTAGCAGCGCTCATTTTTACTTCGAGTTGCTGTTTCTTTTCTACTATGAACTTGTACTTCTCATTGAGCGAGTCGCCATTCACATAGGCCAGCACAGTGGCTTTGGGGCCACCTTCGGTGAGCAGTGCCGGGGCCACTTTTACTTCTTGGCCATTGGTGGCAGCGGTACCGGAGGGTTGGCGCATTAGCAAGTAGCCCACTGCAATGGCAAGTAGTATGCTTATAGACAACGAAATTTTTGCAATCATTTTTTTTCTTCTTGAATTTGTTGTGTTTGTTTGAAAGCTTGTGCAAAGTCATGGTGCATGGCGCCAAATCGTTGCAATGTATTTGCCACCAAATCATCGGTACACAGCGCTTTTATCGCATCCACAGTTATGTTTTCTGCATTCACTTTGTAGGTCTGCTTGTATGGGCCACCTTCCATCTCTATGATGTATTTGTCGTTGTATTGGAAGATGGAAATCTTCAAATGCGGATGTGGTATGTGTGCAATGGTGCGCATGCGTTGTGGCCAGCAAGGTGCGGGCGAAAATATGTGTGGCGCATCAAGTGTGGCTGAGCATTTTTTTTGAACTGATACAATCGCCCGGGCTTGCATCCAATTCGAATGGTTAGCTGTGGCAGGGGTGCATTATTTTATACCAACAGACTGCCCTTAGGTTGGTGCAGCTCAGCACTGTTTCTTTAATAAAAATTCAGCCTCGCAGCTCGTTCAGTATTTTTTCCAAATCGTCAGGTGTGTCAATGGCCGGAGTTTCGTGGTGGGTAATGGCAGCGTGTATGCTATATCCATGTTGCAGCCAGCGCAGTTGTTCCAGCGATTCTGCTTTTTCCAGATTGCTCACCGGTAGTTTGCATATTGCTCGAAGCACCTCTGTTTTGTAGCCATACATGCCTATGTGTTTGTAGTAAGTATTACCCTTCAGCCATTGTGCGGGCGGCACATCTTTTAAGTATGGAATGGCTTGACGGCTGAAGTAAAGCGCCCTTCCATCTTCTGCTGTTACCACTTTTACTTTGTTGGGATTGTGCAGCGTGGCTTCATCAGCTATTGGCATCACCAACGTGCCTATCTGCACATGTCTTTGTTGCACAAGTGCTGTCAGCGCTTCTATCTGCTGAGGGTCTATGAAGGGTTCGTCACCTTGAATGTTTATTACTGCATCATAGCTTTCAGTTTGTGCCAGCAATGCTTCCAGGCAACGATCTGTGCCGCTTTGGTGTGTGGCAGAGGTCATCACACATGGGTATCCGAGATTTGTGATGTGCTGATGTATGCGATCATCATCGGTGGCTACCACCACGCGGTGTAGCGATGGAGCCTGCATGGCTTGTTCCACTACACGCTGCACCATGCTGCGGCCCTGTATCTGCACCAACGGCTTGCCGGGAAAGCGCGTGCTTCCATAGCGGGCGGGTATTATTCCTATGATTGATTTCAATTTTTTCTTTTTGTATCGCCACTTGGTGGCAATTATGTGGCAGAGTTTCGCATAAGTGAACTCCAACCTCTATCACAGACACATGTCTCAACAATCCATAACTGCTTTCGCTGTTCTTCACTCAAATCGTCCAAACGTATTGCAGCATCGTCACACGCATTTCTTCTATGGCAAGCGGTCGAATGGCATACTCACGGTTTAGCGCATTGTTTACAATGAGTGATACACGATGAGCAGTAGTAATAGAATAGGCCAGGCGCAAATCAACCACATAGTCGCCTGTGGTGTGTTGCCTTCGCCAATCATTGATGCCCGGATTAAAGATGAATGGCAACTCTGTTTCGAGGTATTGAAAAGCATAATCAATGTTTTGCATGTGGCTATTGTAGCGCAGGCTTACGCCCAGCATACAACGCTTCCAGGTAGCGGCCACATCAGCGCGCACAAGGTGTTGCATTCTGTATTTCAAAATGTAGTTAGCCGTATCACTGCTCGTATTGGCGTATGTAATTGGCGTGTTAGTTACATCCTGATTTACTCCATAAGAATAATGTGGAGTTAGAGTAACAGGCTTTGTGTAGGTGTAGCCCATCAGTGTTTGCCACTTTATTCTGCCTGTGTTGCCTTCACCCATCATGGAAAATTCGAATCCACTCACCTCAGCTTCACCAGTGTTCACACTTTTAAATCCGACAGATTTTTGAATGGCCTCACCAATGTCGATACCGGGTCCGAACACAGGTTTTTCCCATTGCCCGAAAGTGAACTCAATGAAGTTGGTATAGTGCTGATAGAAATAAGCAACATCAGCATAGCCCATGAATTGGCCAATGCGAAACCCTTGTTTGAAGCCCACCTCGGCATTGTAAGATGTTTCAGCTATCAGTTCAGGATTTGCGAAAATGTTGATACTGCCAACGCCTGTCACAATAAATTTTTCGGCCACTGACGGAAAACGATATCCCTGTCCAAATGATGCGCGGGCATACGAAGCCTTAGCAAGTTGGTAATTGATACCAGCGCGGAAAACGGGCTTCGAATCTGAGACTTTGTTTATTTCGAAATACTCGTAGCGAACACCCACAGAGGCATTCAGGCAGTCAAAGAATTTTTTGTCCACTTGTAAATACATGGCATAGTTGCTTGCCGTATTGTGCCCATCAACATTGCCCCCGGTGAAGAGCTGACCGCGTGCATCGGTTTTTATAGCTACCAGCCCAGTGGTAGTGGTCAGGTTGGCAATGCCTGCGCTGTCCCAATGCTGCTGCCATTGGTATTCGCCATACAGCACATCGCTGAAGTTGCCCTGGTTGTTGTCGTTGTCATTATCTAATGTTTGCCAGCGCGTACGCAGACTGTGCTTATTGCCATGCTGCCCGTAATAGGTAATGTATGGGTCCACTGTACCCAGCAGTTGAATGGTGCGGGTGGCACTGCCTTCATAAGCGCGGTATAGTCCTGCGGTATTGTTGTCCCACAGCAGTGTGGCCAGCGAGTTGCTGGTGCTCCAGTTGGTATTCAGTCCATAGCTCAGCCCGCTTATTTGCTTATTGCGGTAGCGCATATTCATGTTGATTCGTGCGCGGTTGGTAGCATAGTATCTGTCAACGGTGAAAGGATTGTATTTGTCTTCGAAAGCGCCTGTTGCTGTGTCAGGCATTGGACCGAGGTGGCCATCATCGCCATAGTAGCTGGCAGCAAGCACGAGGTCAAGTGCACCAAGTTTTTGCGCGTGCAAAAAATTGCAACCTGTACGCATTGGTGTACTGTTCCAATACCTTGCACTATCTGTGTGTGGTTGGCTGTATGCACCATGATATAGTGTTACTACAGTACGCGCAGTGTCTGCCGGAAATGCTGTTCTAAAATTGATAACACCACTCAGTGCAGAGCTGCCATAGAGCACACTGCTAGCACCCTTTATTACCTCCACCTGCGATACATTTTCTACCGGAAAAAATCCCCACGATGGGCGACCTGCATCACCACTTAGCATAGGTAAGTCATCTATCAGAATTTGCACACGACTGCCGGCTCCGAAGCTGTAGCCGCTACCACTGCGTATCTGAGGCTCACCATCCACTATGCTCACACCCGGAGTTTGTTGTAGAGCTTCATCAGCAGACACCACGTTTTTGTCTTGCAGTAATTGGGCAGGTACCACTTCCATGCTCATGGTTACCTCGCCTAAGTTTTGTTCGAATTTACCGGCACTCACCACCACAACATCCGTTAGATAACTCGCGGCTTTGAGTTCAAGAATCATAGGATTTGCATTGAGGTCAACCGATGTAATAGTTTTTTGAAACGAGTCATAGCCAAGCATTTCAACACTCAGTATGTCGCCCGGACCTGTGCTATTCAATTGAAACAAACCATCAGTATCAGTGGCGGTGCCGCCACCTGATGTGTTGCGCACAATGGCTCCAATTATGGCTTCCTTCGTTTTGGTATCTATCACTTTGCCGTGTATTGTTTGCTGCTGCGCCTGCGCACCGCAGGCCATCAGCATTCCGGCTAATAGAAATATTTTACTGAACCAGTTAAGGATGTGCATTGTGGCAATGATAAACAGATTGGGATTTATGCAATCTATCCGGTTATTTGATGGGGTCCACCACTTGCATGAGCCATCTCATTGCATGTAATTTTTGATGGGCAAAGGTCAACAAGAGAAAATTTTGCTTGCTCAGTCCAACAGCTATACTTTTACGCACACTGCTGTAAAGGCAACTCCTCCAGAATTTTACATCTACAACCCGAACAAAAATTAACCGAAATGAGAATACTTTTCCATGCTTCCATCCTGCTTTTTTTCATAGCATCAAGCCAGCAATCCTTTGCTACATGGGACATATATAAGTCCGGTGTATCTATCAATGGTGGATACTACGACTGCCAGTACAATACAATAGCCAACGATCTGCAACATACATACTTCGGCAGGTATGTAACCGGGGGTACCATCACGCTCAACTTTGCCGAAGTCTATACCTTTAAGAATGTAGCAAGCAATGTATGCAGTGCCAATCTTTACTACCGAGTGTATCGCTCGTGCGATACCCCACCTGCCTTTACAGCGCTAAGCCTTCCTTTCTGCTGCAATTTTGGTGGAACCGATTGCTCCGGTGGTCCTTGCGGCCCAGACATAAACAACCCTGGCGATCAGAAATGGCGCGGCAACAGTGGCGCCAACATCATGAGCGGCCTTACTGCCTCTGGCCTTTACATCATCGAGGTTTATTTCGATGCCAATGGTGACGACTCAGGCGGATGCACCGGGCCTGTGAAGTACTCCAGCAACGGAGGTAATAACTACCGCGCATACTTCGAGCTGAATACAAATGACTTTTTTTCAGATCTAGACTTGAACAGCAACCCCGCATGGTCTGGCGATGCTGTGAATATGCAGGTGATAAGCAACAGCACTACCAGCGGCCTTATAGGCACCGAGCAGAATCGCACACATACTATGAAGCTAAATGCCTCTTCAGGCCCTGGTTCACAATACCTCAGCCTGCCGATTGGCACTGTGGATGCTCAACAAGAATGGTACTTCTGGATAGGCCGCGACAATGCACAGGCAGCAACCAGCGCTAACCAAATTCAGATGTGGCTAAGTGGCAATGAAAGCACCCTTGAGTCTAACAGTATAGATGGATACCGAATTACTTATGGTGATGACAGCGGTGGTGATGAAGTTAGGTTGCAAGTGGTAACTGATGGTGTGGGGACGAACATCATCACTTCGGCCACTTCCACTGCCAATGGTTTGATTGACTATGGTATTGCCATCAAAGTAACACGCAGCCAAACCAATGTTTGGACATTGTACACCTCTACGCTTCCGCAAAACAGCACAGACACTCAGAGCACGCCCACACCTTTGAGTTGTGTAGCCACCTCTGCCACAGTAAATCAGGGAACTGCCACTGATGCAACTTATGCAATAACCGGCTCCGGCTTTGTAGGCCCTGTTTTTATACACTCATCTGGCGTTGGTGAAAGAACATCACCTGAGTTTGACAATTACCGTCTGGTTGCATTGCCTCCAAACACCGAATTAAAAATTGTGAACCTGACCAGCGGCAGTGCCAACGAGGATGTGGCCAATACCGGCAACCTGCTTATCGAAGTTCAGCTTACCAATCCGTCAACTACAGTGGCCACCACAGTTGACCTTGTGCTTACCAGCGGTGCTGCTGCCCGCGCAGGCCGTGGTCAAACGGTGAATACGAACTATGCAGGCCCTTACACCACGCTTACTCTTACATGGGCAGCTAACACAAGCGGTGTGCAGAACGTGTATATAGACCCCGCTGACAACAACCTTTGTGATGACATAGCCACGCTTGTATTTCAATTGCAAAATGCAGTTGGCGGCAACAACGCATTTGTAGGCACACCCGACTCATACACCGCCACCATTGTGGACGACAATACAGGCTATGATGCCCTGCTTTCAGAAACTTTCGAGTCAGGCTCTATCCCTGCACAGTGGGTAACTACAGGCACCTCATGGAGCGCAAGCAATGCTGCGCCTATCACGGGTATCTACAGTGCGAGGCACAGTACCCAGGCCAGCTCAGGCACAAGCAGCCTTGCTTATCCCTTTGATGACATCACACTACCCGGTGTCAATACTACATGGCGTTTTCAAATCAAGTATTTGAATGATCCTTCGGCAAACAACAATTTCCAGGTATTTCTTGCAGCCAACGAAGCTAACTTCTTCAGCGGAACTGTAGATGGATATGCTGTAGTGGTTGATCAAACCTCGCTGCCCAGTGCAGGCACTAATGACTATATACGTCTTTACAGAATAGACAACGGAGCTTATGCAGCTACACCTATTGTGAATAGCACAACAGACTGGGATACCAACGTGAATAGCGGAACCAAAGTAGGTTTTGAAGTAACCCTGAATGACCTCGGTACTTGGGAACTAAAAGTAGATGCGAACGGTGACTTTGACAACCTTGTATCGTTGGGAACAGGTACCGATCTGGGCGGTGGTGGATTGACATATCCCCTCATGCAAAATTTCGGAATAAGATATAAATACACCGCTGGTGTATCCAATTTCATTCGCTTTGATGATGTGACAGTTTCTCAAAAAGGCTGCAAAGAACTTTGGTACAGTCAGGCATCAGGCAATGTAAATGCAAGCATCTGGAGTCTGAGCACAGTTGGCGCACCATCCACTGTGATAGGTGGGCGCTACAAGCGTTTCCGCGTGCAAGGTTCTGCCACCGGTGATAATATTCCGGATGTAGTGACGGTAAATACCGATTGGATAGTGAACGATATCAGCATTGATGCCGGTGGAACTTTGAACGCAGGTACATTCAACACCCGGGTTTATGGCAATTGGGTAAATGATGGAACATTCAACTCCAATACTTCAACCGTTACATTTAAGGGAAGTGCTGCACAATCTGTTTTGGGCAGTGCCACTTCTACATTCAATAACATGGTTATAGACAATGACGGAACCAACGTAACACTCAGCGTAGCTACTGAAGCCAAAAATGTTGTCACTCCTCTTGAAGGTACATTGCAAACCGGAGGACTGCTTACTCTGCTTTCATCTGTAACAGGTTCAGCATCCATTGGTACCATCAATGCTGCAGGGGCCGTAAGCGGCAATGTGACACTGCAACGCTATATGCCATCCATACCGTGGATTTATGGTAACTGGGTAAATCTGGGATCTCCGATTCAAGGCCAAACCATTGCGGACTGGAATGATGATATCATCACCACGGGCTTCACCGGCTCAGACTATCCGGCACCATATCCTTTCAACAATATACGCAGATATACCGAGAGCACAGCAGGTGTAATGAACAACGGATATGTAAATGCAACCAACGTGACTGATGCCCTTGCCAGCAACACCGGATATTTTGTATGGATGCAAGGTCCGGTGCAAAATCTTGACAACACCGGAGCAATACAGGCGGGCACCTTCGCCCATTCACTTTCTTACACCGTTACTGCCGGAGGCATTTTGAACGATGGCTGGAATCTGATGACCAATGCTTACCCCAGCGAGGTGGACTGGAACCTGGTGTCATTGGGCATTGGAGGCGGTAGTCCGCGTGTGCATTATGTATTCGACCATCAGACCAATACATACAAAAATTGGAATGCGGTGAGCAATACCGGAACAGGCAGCAGATATATACCTCACAGCCAGTCTTTCCTTGTAAAAGTGAATGGCGTGGGCCAAAATCTGAACTACCTGGAAACATACAAGACCAACACAGGGGCCATCTTCGAACGCAGCTATGATGAAACCAATCAATACGCAGCATTGAAACTGGAACGCAACGGCATGAGCGATGAGTGCATACTCATGTTCAACAGCGATGCTTCTGCTCAGTATGAATTATTTGATTCATTCGATTTGGAAAGCCCCAACAGTGATGCTGTGGAATTCTCACTGATGTCTGAAGACAACATACCACTTGCACAAGATAGCCGTCCTTTGCTCACGGATATAAGCATACCTGTGTATCTCGATCTGCCAACCGCAGGCAGTTATACTTTCAGTGTTGTTGAAACTCAAAGCCTGCCTCTTGGCACTTGCCTGATGGTAGAAGATTTGGTTAGCGGTGAAAGCATGATGCTTCAGAATGGCGAGCAAATGACCATCACTACAGCTGCGGCATATCAAGGCAACCGCCTGTTGATACATGCTACTACGCCAGTGCAGGTGTCCACCACCGATGCCACATGCAACGGAGCAGCCAATGGAACAATAGCGGTAACCACACCTGCAGGCAACTGGTCAGTGACACTTGAAAGCATGAACAGCAACAGCCAGTTTGTAGCCAATGGCTCAGCCACATTTGAACATTTGCCTGCGGGCACCTATGAAGTGACCGTGGGGAATGGCGAGGCTTGCACAGCCGGCACACAAACTGTGGTGATTGGCGAACCTGCGGCTACTCATGTTTTGATTGCTGATGTAGCTGCACCTGCCTGCAATTATGGCAATGGAGGTAGCATTGAGGTTCAAATTCCAAATGCCAACTGGTTCAGTTACGATTTGCTAAATGCTAAACAGCAGTTGACAGCCAGCGGCACGGTAGAAAGCAATGTGCTGGTAATTCAAAACTTAAATGCAGGTACATACACACTGCATACCTATACAACGTGCGGTCAGGAAACAACTACCATTACCCTGGCAGATGAGAGCAGCGCACAATTGCAAGTATTGAACACTCCGCAGACAGTAATGCTTGAAGGCAATGACGCCATTGTAACACTTGAAGCCAATGCCAACACAGGCATTGTTTACTGGATGTGCTCTGATGGAGTAATCAGATCTGGCGAAATGGTTAATTGGACAGTGACTGATCCCGGCATTTATACCGCGACTGTGGTAGCTGTTACAGAAAATTGTTCTATTTCTGAAACAGTGACCTTTGAGGTGAAGATCGCACAAACAGAAATGGTTGAAAGTGGTGTATCAATGATCCAAACCACCGATGAATTGCAACTGACCTTCGGCAAGGATGCACCAACAGGTATGATTCAGATTGAAGTGATAGACGCTACCGGCAAACTGGTGATGAGCGAAAGCAAACCCAACATGAGTGGTCAGCGAAGCATTATACCAATAAGCCAATTGGCGGTTGGTGTATATACTATCAGGGTTGTTTCTGAAGGTGATTTGTTATTCACCAGAAAAATAGTGAAGTAACAGCACAGCCATCCTCAAATAAAGATTTGAAAGAGCCGGATGATCATTCATCCGGCTCTTTTCATTTGCATAGAAAATTTTGAGATGGTGTGAAGACAGAAACCTTTTCCTGACGAATCATGTACAAAGGCGCACTTTTTAATTAGAATCATTTTAATACCCTATTTATGATGAGAATCCACCCTGTCATTCTCCTTGCAGTTTTTTACTTCTTTCAGTTGCACCTCAATGCACAAAGCGCTGAAATAGACAAAGGCGATGCTGCCTACGAGGCATTCGATTTTCAGGAGGCACTTTTTTTCTTTGAAAATGCCAACGATGCCAATCCGGGAGACCCTTCCGTAACGCGCAGAATAGCCAACACCTATCGCAGAATGGGCCAGCCGACAATGGCTGCCGAATGGTATCAGAAAACGCTTGAAATAGATGCAAGCAATGCTGAAGACATGCTGAGCTATGCGGAAATTTTGAAAACGCTGCAGCAGTATGACGAAGCCATACAGTGGTATGAGTTGTATGCCAAGCTGCGTCCTTCTGATATGCGCGCGCAGAGTCACCTGCGCGATAAGCAATACTACCGCGATCTATTTGCAGATACCTCGCGCTATGAGATGAAGCGATTCAAACTCAATTCTGACGATCCGGTATTGGGCATCACACTTTTTGAAGATGAAAAATTTTTGGTGTCCGGTGTAGAGCTTGGCAAATCAAAGTCTGAAACCACTACCATCAATCCTTATCTGGATGTATACCTGTGCGACTTCAGTGAAGCAAACGAACTTGTGAATCCTGTCAGAATGGATGAAAATGTAAACTCGGCCTACCATGATGGACCTGCTTACTATTGCTTTGCCGACCGCACATTGTACATCACCCGTACAAGTATGAAGGGCAAGAAGCCGAAGTACAACAAGAACGGAAATGCGATACTCAAAATATTCGAAGCACAATACGATGGTACCAACTGGAGTCAGGCGCGCGAACTCAAATTCAACGATGAGGGATTCAGCAACGGACACCCTTGCCTGAGTAAAGACGGACAGACCATGTATTTCTATAGTGATCGTGATGGCGGCATGGGTGGCAACGATCTCTATGTCTGTTTTAAAAGTGGCAGCGGATGGAGTCAGCCCATCAACCTCGGCCCCAATGTGAATACAGAAGGGAACGAACAGTTTCCATTCTTAGGTGAAGATGGCTTGCTCTACTTCGCATCCAATGGACACGCAGGCCTGGGTGGCATGGACGTATTTGCATCAGAACAAATAGGTGAAGTATGGCAGCGACCGGAGAATCTGGGTGCGCCTATCAACTCATCCATGGATGATTTTTCCATAGTGTATGACAAGGAAACGGACAATGGTTTTTTCTGCTCCAGCAGAAATGGACGTGGTGATGACGATATGTTTTTCTACAAACACGTGAGCATAAAAAACATGGTGATAGCCGGTCGCATCAAGGCCAATACGCCCAATGTTTCGCTGGCCGGAGAGCGCATTCAAATAACAAAAGTGAACACCGGGGAAGTAATCTATCAGGCACTTGATGAGTTTGAAAGTTTCGAGTTCACAGCCAATGCAGGAGACATAATAGAGATTGTGATGATGGATGCTGAATATTTCGATCAGGACGCACCTGTGATAACCTACGAGGTTGCGTCACCCATACTCGATCCATTTGTAAACTTAGGAGAGCAAGCGGCAGACCTGATAAAACTACCCACACGCGAAGGCAAACTGAGTGACCACAAAACACATGGTTTGGTTGAAAGCAAAGCCACATTACCTGTGGGCGATCCAAATAGAATGAATGAGCTTGAAAACTTGGATACCGATGCCAACACAACTACAGATGACCTGAGCCAGCTAAATCTGAACTCTCAAAGCAATACTCTCCAAGATTTTAATTTGAAAATACAAGAAGCGGAAAAGCTTTATGCTGAGAAAAAGTATCAGCAAGCAGCCAATGCATACAAGTCAGCTATTCAACTTCAACCTGAAAATCTGGAAGCACACAATGGCCTGGCAAATTGTGATACACAGATTGCCTTGGAAAAACAAATGGCAGAGAACAAAACCCAAAATGCATTTGACAAAAAAATAGCAGAGGCCGATAAACTCTTTGGTGAGAAAAAATACAAGCTGGCACTGGACGCCTATACTCAGGCCTGTGCATTGAATGAGGGGGAGGCGTATCCACGAGACAAAGTTGCACAGTGCGCTGCAATGCTTAACGAAGAAAGGGAAAAGAACTATAACGATAAACTTGCCACAGCAGACAAGTTATTCGAGCAAGGCAAATGGGGCGAAGCCAAATCGGCCTACATGACAGCCATACAAATGCACCCTGAGGATGTGTATCCGAAAAACCAAATGGCATTGATAGATGACAAGATGCAATTGGAGTCGGCAGCAAAGCAACGTATGAAGTATGACGACAAGATTGAAGAAGCTGACAAACTATTCTCACAACGCAAGTATGTAGAAAGCAAAGCTGCATACAATGCAGCCTCGGCCATGCTGCCTACCGAGGCGTATCCCAAACAGCAAATAGCTAACATTGAAAATCTGCTGAATCCGAAGGCCAGACAAAACACCACTGAACAAACTGCTACAACAGAAAAGAAACCGAGTGAATTTGACTTGGCAGTACCCGTAGTGGATTTGGTAGCTCTGAGTATCGACAATGTGATATTCGATTTCAACAAAGCATTCATCCGAGAGGAGGACAAGGCCATATTGGACAAAGTATATGCGCAAATGGCGGAGAAACCGGACACGCGCCTGCTCATACGAGCACACTGTGACTCGCGCGGAAGTATGGCCTACAACCAAAGTCTGAGTATGAGCCGCGCCATGGCAGTGCAAGGCTATCTGATGCAAAAAGGAATAAAACGAGAGCGCCTCAAAGCCGAATGGTTTGGCGAACAGCGACCTCTCAACGGCTGTATTGATGATGTGCCTTGCGAGGAAGATCAGTATGAAATAAATCGAAGGGCGGAATTCAAATTAGTTGCATTGCAGAATTGAAACATTGAAAGACTAAAAACAATCGCTATAGAAAAAGCTCAACAACCAAGCACCAGCCAACACAGAAGGGCCGCCTGTCAATAGAACGGGCGGCCCTTCGCTTTTGTTAAATACATAATTACTATACGTAACTATTTTGAACAAAACTTCATTCAGAAACCCTGCTGGGCGGTCATTGCCTGATTGAATATATGTGTCAAAGTCACAAACTTGCATAGGTTGAATTGGTTATTACAGCCAGCGCTCATCTTTGCACACCGCAAAAAAAATGTTGAGCACACTACATGCTTACTCAAAAACAAATCATCAATTCGGCAAAACAAACCTTGCGGCTTGAAGCCAGCACAGTGGCTGCACTTGCCCAAGCCATTGATGATTCATTCGCACAAATAGTAAATGCACTGCTTGCCTGTAAAGGCAGGCTGGTGGTTACGGGTATTGGCAAGAGTGCCAACATTGCACAGAAGCTTGTAGCCACATACAACAGCACCGGTCAACCCGCACTCTTCATGCACGCTGCAGATGCCATACATGGCGATCTGGGCAATGTGCAGAAAGACGACATCATCCTTTGCATCAGCAAGAGTGGTGACTCGCCTGAAATAAAAGTGTTGGTGCCATTGCTGAAAAGCATGGGCAACGTGATAGTAGCCATGGTGAGCAACAAACAAAGTTTTCTGGGTAAGCAAAGTCAGCACATACTGCACACACCCATTACCAAAGAAGCATGCCCTAACAACCTTGCGCCAACTACAAGCACCACAGCCCAGCTTGCCATGGGCGATGCACTCGCTGTGGCACTGATGGAATGCCGCGGCTTCACCGCAAAAGATTTTGCGAAGTACCACCCGGGCGGTGCTTTGGGCAAAAAGCTATATGTGAAAATGAAAGACCTGCTTGGCGACAATTCACGGCCTGCTGTTTCACCTGCTGCTAAAATGAAAGAGGTGATATTAGAAATATCATCCAAAAGATTAGGCTCAACTGCAGTGATTGAAAAGGAAAAACTTGTAGGAGTGATAACAGACGGTGACATACGCAGAATGCTTGAGAAAAACATGGACTTAGCAAAAACAAAAGCAAGCGATGTGATGGCTAAAAAACCAAAAACGATTGATGCAGATGCATTGGCCGTGGAAGGCTTTCAAGTGATGGAGGCCAACAACATTACCACACTGATGGTGACCAAAGCAGGCAAGTACATGGGCATAGTTCATCTGCACGACATACTCAAGGAAGGAATTTTTTAATTTGCCACATGGTGGTTGCAATGCGAAGAGTATGAAAATGTCAAGTCAATCAAGAGGCAAATTTCCAAGTGATAGACGAGCTAATAGATCAGTTGACTTGATACGGAACTTTCAAAAGACAAAAATTATTTCCAATTCATCACACATGTTTTCATTCTCAAATTTTCAGAATTCCAAATCTTCAAATTAGTAAAGTGGCTGAGGAAAAAAAAGACATGTCATTTCTGGAGCATTTGGAAGAGTTGCGCAGAAGATTGGTGCGTGCTGCTCTGGGTGTGCTGGTTGGTGTCATCATCATAGTCTGGTTTCATGAGTTCATTGTTTCGCAAATTATCATGGGGCCGCGCAGGGCCGACTTCGTTACCTACCGTGCGTTTTGCTCCTGGTCGCAAAAAATCGGATTGGGTGATCAGCTTTGCCTCACACCACCACAAATGGATTTGCAAAGCACTACCATGAGTGGGGCCATGAATGCCGACATCGTGGTGTGTTTGCTGGGTGGCATAATCATCGCCTTTCCATGGGTGTTCTGGCAGATATGGAGTTTTGTAAAACCAGGATTGAGAGCCAAAGAGCAAAATATGGTGAACGGCATTGTGCTTTTTGTGTCGCTGCTCTTTTTTGCTGGCATTGCCTTTGGCTACTTCGTGCTTGCCCCATTGTCAGTTCAGTTTCTTGGCAACTACACTTTTGCCGATGTAAAGAATGCGCCTACGCTGCTCTCTTACCTCAAGCTCACTACATCCCTTGTATTTGGTACTGGTCTTTTGTTTCAGTTGCCGGTGCTTGTTTATTTCCTTGCAAAAATTGGGTTAGTCACATCTGCATTTTTGAAGAAATACCGCAGGCATGCCTTTGTTGTAAACCTCATCATATCTGCCATACTTACTCCGCCCGATGTTACCAGTCAACTGCTGGTGGCGCTGCCTATTGTACTGCTCTATGAGTTAAGCATATTGCTGGCAGTAAGAGTGGAAAAGCGACAAGCCACCGAAGTAGTGTAGAACCGATTTATGAATAAGGTGATTACCGTAGCATCATTTCCACTGCGCGCCTTTCATTTGCCTCATCATAATTTTCAATAACCAAACATCACACAAACACAATGAAGACCTCAAAGCTTTTGAAATGGGTGGCACTCTTTGCAGGAGCCATCATCTTTATGGGCTGTCCATACAGCAGCACTGTACCACTTAGCGAGAGTGGAGCAAAAATTGGCGACAATCTGATAGGCACATGGGAACTGAGCGGCACACCCGGCACCACTGCCGAAGTAAAACGTACGGGAAGCAACACCGTTGACATACTGAAAATGTCGGAGGGAGACACTGAAGCCACTACTTACAACGCACACATCACAGACATCAACGGTACTCTGTTCCTGAATGTGAAAGAAAGTGGTGACTCGGATTACAACTCCTATTATTTCTACAAAATATCAAAGGAGGGCGAGTTCAAACTGACCATTTCTCCGGTAACTACCAACATCCGTGAGACATTTGAAAACAGCAGCGACCTCTACAAGTTTTTTTCCGGCAATATGCAAAACAGCTACTTCTATGATGATGGCGATGAGACCTATTATAAAGTGAAGTAACACGCGATCAAAAGCAATGATTAGAAAATGGCCACCCAGACAGGTGGCTTTTTTCATTTTGGGTAGAAAATTTCAGCGTATTTCTGTGTTGGTCTGCTCGCAACTGCACATATCGGAATAAACCGATAAGAGAAAAATCAAAAGCGTCAGATTATTTCTTAAACCACGATGAATACATCACGTAGTTGTTGGCAATGCGCTGCACTTCGCCTTCGAACAGCTCTTTAGAAACATCTTTCACTTTGCGTGCCGGTACTCCGGCATACACACAGCCCGCTGCCACATGTGTGCCCTCGGTAAGCACGGCCCCCGCTGCTATGATGCTGCCCGACTCTACCACACAGCCATCCATCACTATGCTGCCCATGCCTACAAGTACATTGTCGTGTATGGTGCAGCCGTGCACTATAGCGCGGTGGCCAATGCTTACGTTGTTTCCAATATTGGTTGGCGCTTTCATATAAGTGCAATGGATGATGGCTCCATCCTGCACATTCACCCGATGGCCCATTTTGATGTAGTGAACATCGCCACGCACCACGGCACCAAACCATATACTACATTCATCTCCCATCACCACATCTCCGGCTATAGTTGCGTTTTCGGCTATGTAGCAGTTTTTGCCCAGCTGCGGGTGTTTGTCATTTACAGTAATTATCAGTGGCATATTGTTTTGCTTTCTTGATAAGATTAGGCCATTTGGCAGCGGTGAAATAAAGCTCAATACTTTCCCAAAAACCAATCGGATTTCACACAGCAAGCAAAATGAAGTGATTGTGATTTGTTCTCTTCATTTTTATTCTGCAAGACCTATTATTGCTACCTCTTGCAAATCTTTAGAAATCCTGCATTTTAGTATGAAACACACATTTTTTTATCTGGCGCAAGTATGCGCCTTTTGCTTGCTCTGCAATTTCTCATTTTCTCAAAGCGCATACGAGCGCGGCTGGCAAGCCTTTAACGAGAACAACCGCGAAGAAGCCAACAAACTTTTTACAGAAGCTACAGAAAACACGGCCACTGCTGCTGATGCATGGTTATCGTTAGCCTTGCTGGACTACAGTATGGACAAAGATGCCGAGTCGCATGCACGTTTTCTCACCTTTCTCAACACAAGCAGCAACCCATATCCAGCGGCATACGCACTGTGGACCACAAGCATTGGCTTCAGTTACAACGGCAAACTTTCAAAACTTGATCTGGCTGCTTTTAAGAAGATGTTGGCCGACCCAAACTGCAACGGCACCATGCGGGCTATGATAAATCACCGCATGGCGGAGCATTTGGAATCCATCAACCAATGGAAAAAAGCGTGGGCGGAGTATGCTAAAGTAGGAAGCATTACCAACTGGCAGGTAGCCGGCACCTTTGACAACACAAGCGGAAGCGGCTTCAACAAAACCTTCGGCCCTATAGAAAACCCACAGGCCGATGCCAAATTCCAAAACAAGGTGGAAGCAGAAGTGAGCTGGTATGATGTGCCGGTAGAAAAAACCAATCGCTGGTTCGATTTTGATCTCTACTTCAGCATGGGCAACAGCATCATGTATGCACAAACTTTTGTGAATGCGCCTTCTGCGCAAAAGGCATGGCTGTTCAGCGGTGTGTCAGGTTCAGTAAAAATTTGGGTGAATGACAAACTGGTGGTGAAGGAGCAGGAAGAAAGAAATTGTGACATAGATACCTATTGCAACAGCATAGAGCTGAACAAGGGATACAACAGAATATTGGTACAAATAGGAGAGAGTGAAACCAACGCAGCCAACTTCATGCTTCGCATCTGTGATGAGAACGGAGTAGCCATTCCCGGCCTCACTTCGGTGGCAGAAGCACAAGACTACGACAAGGCTGAGAGCTATACCAGCGAATCGAAAGTGCAGTTTGCCGAGGCATACTATACCGAAGTGCTGAAAGAGAACCCCAACGGTGTGTTAGAACATATACTGCTTGCAAACACTTACCTGCGCAATGACAAAAAATTCGAATCGCGCAAGACTATGAAGGCAGCCAGTGCCCTTGCTCCGCGCAATACTCTGGTGAGCATTTATGCCATACAGGCATTTGCCCGTGACAATAACAACACCGACCTCACTAAAGAACGCGAGAAACTGAAGAAGAACGATCCAAAAAGCATACAAGTACTAAAAGTGCTGGTGGACGAAGCCGAAGATCGCGAAGACTATGACGAGTCAGAGAGGCTGGTAGGAGAGATAGAAGAACTGTACGGCAACAGCAAGTATCTCGAGCTGCAAAAGCTGGGCATATTGGCCAGAAAACAAAAGACCGAAGAAGTAATAGATGGTGTGAATGAATACTACCTGAAATACAAGGACGATGCAGAAGCAGTGATGCTCAAATACAGTTTTCAATCGCAGGTAACCCAGAACACTGCGGCCAGTATGAAAATTTTGCAGAAATACCTGAAGACCAATTACAACCAGAGTATGGAGGACGAAGTGATAAACAACCTCTTTGACCTTGGGCAAGCATCACAGGGTTTAGCCATGATGGAAAAAAGATTGGTGAACTATCCGCACAGCGTAGGCCTCATCAGTAATCTGAGCACCATCTATGAAAACCTACAGCAGTATGCGCGCGCTGAGTCCTATGCAAAACGTGCATTGGAGTTTGCTCCATACCATGCCTACTACTCAGAACGTATAGCCAGCCTGCATCAGCAGCAAGGCAAAAACAGCGAAGCAGAAGAGTTGTACGAACGCGCCATTTACTTAGACCCTACCTCTTACGATGCCCGAGAACAATTGCGCAAGTTGCAAGAGAAGGAAGAACTATTTGACCAATTCGAAAAGGTAGATGCGGAAAAAATCTACAAAGAGTCGCCCGATGCAAGCAAGTTTCCTGATGACGACAGCCACATGCTCATTTACGATAATCAGCGCCTTGTTTATCCAGAAGGCGCATCAGAAGAAAAAGTGGAGCTGCTTGTAAAAGTCTTTAACCAGGCAGGAATTGACTCCTGGAAAGAATACCGCATATACACCAGCGGATCGCAGCGCCTCATCATGGACAAAGCTGAAGTGTACAAAAAGGATGGAAGCATAATAGATGCAGAAAGCAATTACAACTATGCAGTATTTACAGACCTCGAAGCGGGGGATGCCATTCACCTGAAATATCGCCTGCGCAATTACAACTACGGAAAATTAGCAAAGCACTTTTGGGATCAGTTCAACTTCCAGTTTGGCAAGCCTGTGGCTCATGCACGTTACAGCCTGCTGGTGCCCAAAGACTACAAGTTTCAACACGAAATACTGAATGGTGACATCACACCAACGGTGAAGGATGTGGAAGAAATGAAAATGTATGTATGGGAAGTGCGCGATCAGAAATCAATTAAATACGAGAATGCCATGCCACCCTTGGTGGACATAGCTCCCACGCTCGACATCTCAACACTGCCCGACTGGAAATATGTAGCCAACTGGTACAGCGATCTTTCCTCAGCACACGCCAAGCAGGACTTTGAAATTAAAGAAACACATGCGGAAATATTTCAGGACGCACCGGCTAACTTATCAGAACTTGAGAAAGCCAGAATGATCTACAACCACATAGTACAAAATGTGAGCTACAGCCAGGTGCCATTCAGACAAGGCCCCATCATACCTCAAAAAGCATCGCGCACCATGCGCACTAAACTGGGCGACTGCAAGGATGTGAGCACACTCTTCGTAGCTCTTTGCAAAGAATCCGGCATCAAAGCCAACCTGCTGCTGGTGGATACCAAAGACAACGGAAGGCAACACATGAACCTGCCGAGCATAGATTTCAACCACTGCATAGCCCGTGCGATGTGCGATGGCAAACCTTACTACGTAGAACTCACCAATCAGAAACTCTCATTCACAAGCCTGCCTGAGATGGATGTAAATGCCCGTGTGCTTTTGATTCCCAACGATGTGGATAGCACCTTCGAAGGACTTACCAGTCTTGCTCCCAAAAACAGACCGCTGAACACACTTGAAAGAATTTCAGAAGTGAATGTGGAAAGCACAGATCTGTTAGTGAATCGCAAGACCATACGCAGTGGCTCCATGGCCAGCAGCACACGCAGCACTTATGCAGACATTGGCAAAGAGGAGCAGGAAAAGGAAATGACAAGTGCCATCGCATCGGGTCATACCAATCAGGTGAAATTGCTGGGTCTCAACTTTGGCAACCTGAAGGGCCGCGAAGACACCATACACTATCAATGTAAGTACCGCGTGAGCAATGAAGTGAATGATGTGGTAGGCATGAAGATTTTCAAAATGCCATGGGCGGATAAAATGAGCACGCTTGATTTTGTCTCACTTGAAACCCGCAAATCACCCTTTGTGATGTTTGAACAATTCGGTCCTGAGGTGGTGCGCGAAGTGATCACATTCAATGTGCCTGCCGGTAAAACATTGGCCGAGGTACCCAAAAATGTGAAGTACACCTGCACCGCTGCAGAGTATAGCATAACGTATGTGAAGGCCGGAAACAAGCTTACTGCAACGCGCGAATTCAAATTGAAAAAGGAATATGTTGAGTTGAATGAATACGCTGAGTTTCGTGATTTCTTCAACAAAGTGATGGAAGCAGACACTAAGCAGATAGCGCTGAAGTAAACAGCAATTTCATTATGGCATAAAAACGCCCCACATCAAAAGGGGCGTTTTTGTTTTCTGAATTATCTCGAATTGGTGCCCAACTATCAAGGCGGATAAGGCCCGTTGTAGTTCATGCATGGCAGGCCGCCCCAAGCGCACTGGTTGTGATGGTTAAAGGTGTGCACATTTGAAGAGTCCTTGTGAACTATGAAAGAATATTCTGCAGTCAGCAACCATCGTTCAATGCACTTCTTGTTTATTTCGGAATAGGATTGTGTAGCCACACTGTGTTTGCTCAGCAGCATTTTGAAATACGCGCTGTCCACTTTGTTGTCATACACCACACAATAGGAACCTGGTTCCAATTGCATTTCAGCCAAGCCATCAGCAAGGCTGTTTAACGATGCAATGGGTGTAATTCTCGGATCGTTGTTGCTGCCCTTTTTGATGTGCAGTTTTTTTCCTGACAGCGGTTGTGGAGTGGCAAGTTCAATCAGCAACTCATCGGGTGGTTCTGCGCCACCGCAGTAGCTGCTGGTTTGAGTCAGATAGATTTTCACATCTATCACATTGGAGTTTGCCTTTTGTTCAGATACCACCTGTTTTGATGGACATGAACACAATATGCAACCAACCAGAAAGCTGAAAATGCACAATGCTATTTTATGGTGGTTGATCATCCTGCCCAATTTTCTCGGTCAAGGCTGCGGTATTGGATGGCCTCAGCCAGGTGCTCTGTTCTGATGTCTTCGCTTGCTGCCAGGTCTGCTATGGTGCGCGCCACTTTCAATATGCGGTCGTATGCACGCGCACTTAGTTTGAGCCTGTCCATGGCTGTGCGTAGCAGTTTGTTTCCGGCTTCATCTATGGCACAAAGTTCTTTCAGCAGTTTGCTGTCCATTTGTGCGTTGCAAAAAATATTCGTGCGATTTTCATAGCGAGCCTCCTGCACTTGCCGTGCTTTTATGACACGTTCTCTTATGCTGCTGCTGCCTTCACCAACAGACTTGTCGCTCAATTCATCGTAGCTCACCGGTGTCACCTCTATGTGTATGTCTATGCGATCCAGCAATGGGCCACTCACTTTGTTCAGGTACTTCTGCACTACACCATAGGCACATACACATTCCTTTTCAGGATGGTTGTAAAAGCCGCAAGGGCATGGATTCATGCTTGCCACCAGCATGAAACTTGCCGGATATTCTATGGAGAATTTGCTTCGCGAAATGGTGATGGTGCGATCTTCCAATGGCTGGCGCATCACCTCCAGCACAGTGCGTTTGAATTCCGGCAACTCATCTAAGAACAACACACCATGATGAGCCAACGAAATCTCACCGGGCTGTGGAAAACTGCCACCACCTACCAATGCCACATCACTGATGGTATGATGGGGAGATCGAAACGGACGCACACTTATCAGTGCGTCCTCCTTTTTTAATCTTCCTGCTACGCTATGAATTTTTGTTGTCTCCAATGCTTCCTGCAAATTGAGTGGAGGCAATATGGTAGGGAGTCTTTTGGCAAGCATTGTCTTGCCTGCACCGGGCGGGCCAATGAGAATAACGTTGTGGCCGCCTGCTGCGGCTATTTCAAATGCGCGCTTGATATTCTCTTGTCCTTTTACATCTGAAAAATCAACTGCGTAACTATCAAGGCGATTGTAAAATTCTTCGCGGGTATTCACGATAGTTTTTTCAGGCATTGCATCGCCATTGAAGAAGTCAATCACCTGACGGATATGCTCAACACCATACACATCTAAGTCGCTAACAATGGCCGCTTCGCGCGCGTTCTGTGCGGGTACAAACATTCCTTTGAATCCTTCTTTGCGAGCTTGCACTGCTATTGGTAGCGCACCTTTTATTGGTCGCAAACCTCCATCCAAACTCAACTCACCCATGATGATGAATTGCTCAAGTCCTTCTGCTTTCACCTGACTGGTAGCAGCCAATATGCCAATGGCAAGAGGCAGGTCGTAAGCTGTTCCTTCTTTACGAATATCTGCGGGCGCCATATTCACAGTGATGTTGCGCACGGGCAATGTGTAACCACTATTGGTGAGTGCCGCCTTGATGCGTTGTTGTGCTTCCTTTACTGAAGCATCGGGCAAGCCCACTATGGCCATCTGCGCACCTTTGTCCACATTCACCTCTATGGTGATGGTGGCTGCATTCACGCCAAACACTGCGGAGCCAAAGGTTTTAACGAGCATTTAATTGCAGAAAATTTAGTTGTGTTTCTCTATATAATCAATCAACGCATGTATCACTTTGATGTGCACCTCCTGAATGCGATCAGCATAGTCGAACCATGGCACACGCACTTCTACATCGCAGAGTGTGGCAAGCTGGCCACCATCTTTTCCTGTCAGGCCAATCACCTTCATGCCTTTTGCCTTCGCTGCC
>JBJXFP010000064.1:0-9325 GCA_046155615.1 Flavobacteriales bacterium
AAAAATGCCAAGCCATTGCAGCTTGTGCATTACCGCATCATCGGCTCCGGTGCACAGGCGTACCGCGTCTTGGAGCGTTTGGCCATTGCTGCGAGTCACAAATGATGAGGTAAGTTGATGCCACATCATGCTGCTGGTATTGGCTATCTGAAAACTATCGTCAGTGAGCCCGAGCTGCACCAGCGCATCCCACGCTTTGCAAAAGCCGCCTCTGCGCAAGGTGCCTCTGTATAGTGTGGGTATTTCATCAAGCCCATATATTTTTTTGTACTTCAACGAATCGCGATTCGCATAGCCATCAAAATTTCCATAGCCATCTATTTCAACTTCCGTTATTTGTTTGAACAACCGGTGATAGGGTAAGTATTTGAACTCTTCATCAGATTGGTATCGCGCAGTGCCACCGTAGCCTGCCAGCACCACATTGCGCGGATTCCATGATATTTTGTAATTCCATGGATTGTTGTCGCACTCCGGTGCTACGAGCCCTCCTGTAAATGATTCGAAACTTATTAGACGAGCACCTTCAGATTGTAAACGATGAATGATCTGCATTGCACTCATGTGGTCGATGCCGGGGTCCACACCCATTTCATTCAAAAAAAGCAAACCCTTTGATGAAGCTTCCTCATGAAGCGCCCGCATTTCATCAGAAACATAGCTTGGTGTGATGAGATGTCGGCCATGAACGAGGCAATCAGCCGCCACTAGCACATGCATCGAGGCGGGTAACATTGAAATTACTAAATCCGCATTGGATACTTCATAAGAACGTTGCTCGTTGTCATCAGCATTCAGGCAAAAAACAGATGAGCTGCTGTGACCTTTGGTTTTGTACTCTGCGTTGCTAAGTAGCATATCGCCAACACGCACATGCCAGGCATACTTACCGGCATGCTGCAAAAGGTATGTAATCAGGTGTGCGCTGCTGCGCCCGGCACCAAGTATCAGAATTCTCTTCAAGGGTGTGTGGTTGATTGGCGGCCAAAGTAAAGCCATTGACATGCGCTGAACCTGCGGTATTGTCTCTTGCGCTTTACTTTGGCACAACCTTCGCTTTGCGCCCCGCACAAGTTTATTTTTAACCACTTTTTCAAATACATATTCCAATGAAAAAAATTTACACCTTAATCATTGCAGCTTGCTCCTTCACAACAGCCACAGCTCAAAATGCAAATGCCATTGTTTTCTCTGAACTCGGAGAAAAATTTACCCTATACCTCAATGGTGTGCAGCAAAACTCAACCCCACAAGCCAATGTGAAAGTCACCGGCCTTACAGGTGAATTCATGCAGGCGCGCATCGATTTTGAAGATGCCACCAAAGCAGACTTTGCCGAAAACAACTTTCGCATAGCGCAGGGAATTGAAGTGACCTATATGGTAAAACTGAACAAAAAAGCCGCCTATGTGTTGCGCTATGCAGGTGAGGCTTCTATAAGCAGTACAACGGCCACCAATGTGAATACGAATACCACAGTGACTGATGACAGCAAGCGCTTAGCAGATGTGGACAACGAGACAGATACCAAAGTGACAAACACTACGAACACTACAGTAGGCGATACCGATGAAGTGACTGTGGTAGAAACAACTACAACTACAACAGGTGCCAAAGGCACCACCGATGGCAAGCCCGCCACTAAAGGAGAAAAAGTATCAGTGGGAATGAACATAGGCGGTATAAACATGGGTGTAAATGTGAATGTGGAAGAAACAGGTGAAGATGGGGACATGACCATGGATCAGGATGTAAAAGTGAATTCAACCACCACTACTACCACAACTACCAAAACCAACACAAACAACACCACAACCAAACCACGTGAAGATGTGGTGGTCGTGGAAAAAGTGACAGGATGCGGCAGCCCGATGAGTGCAAGTGCATTTGCCACTGCGAAAAAAAATATAGCAGACAAAGGCTTTGATGAAACTCGCCTGAGCACAGCTAAAACAATTTTGAAGGCAAACTGCATGAGTGCTGCGCAGATAAAAGAAGTGTGTGACACATTCGGTTTTGAAGAAACGAAGCTCGACTTCGCCAAATACGCTTATGACTATTGCAGCGACACAGGCAACTACTTTGTAGTGAACGAAACATTTGGATTCAGCAGCAGCACTGATGAACTGAATGAGTACATACTCTCAAAGTAAAAAAGCAAACAACACTGTGTACTTGTGACAGGCACACACTGTTTACACTTTTCAGTTTTACCAATACAAAGTCTATGAAAATTTCTCTACGCAGTTATTACTTCATACTTATTTGTCTTGTGGCATTGGTCGGATGCCAGGGCACTAAGCACTTTACCAAGCTTGGAGCAAAACAGGAAGCGGCAGGTCTTACACAGGAAGCCGCAGGCAGTTACTACACTGCACTGCAAAAAAAACGCACCAATGTGGATGCACAAATTGGCATGAAGAAAAATGGACAATTGGTGTTGAACAATTTGCTGAATGATTTTGCGAAGCAGAAAAACTTTGGTACCAACCGTACTGCCGTGGATGCATTTCACAAAGCCCGCAATTACCGCGATCAGGTACAGGGAGTTGGCGTGACTTTGTTGCTTGCTGACTTTTACGAGGCCGATTACAATCAGTCAAAAAATGCTTTGCTCGATGAGTTGTATGAAGCCGGCACCACCTTGCTTGAAGCACAGAAATATCAGGAAGCAGAGGTCAAATTTTCGGAGATAAAAGCACTTGACCCCAATTTTAAAGACTCCAAAGACTTGGGTGATATAGCTTATCTGGAACCATTGTACAGCGCAGCTCTGACCGAAATGGAACTGAAACATTATAGAGCAGCCCACACCAATCTGCAAAAAGTGATACAGCGCAAAATTGATTACAAAAATGCCGTTTCACTTTCTAAAGAATGTCTTGAAAAAGGCATGTACACGGTAGCCCTGTTGCCTTTCGAAAATGCCAGCGGCACACAAGGGCTTGATGCCAAGGTTTCAGCATACACCCTGGAGGCGATGACCGAAATTAAAGACCCATTTCTGAAAGTAGTAGATCGCGAACACATGCAGGCCATTATGAACGAACAACACCTGCAGCTAAGCGGAGTGATAGACCAGAATACTGCAGTTCAGGTGGGTAATCTGGTAGGTGCGCAAGCACTGCTGACCGGAACTGTGCTAAGCTACAGTGAAAAGAAAGGCACACTCAAAAGCAAGCAGCGTGATTCGTACACAGCCTATCAGGAAAAAGTGCTTAACAAGGATGATGGTAAATACTATTACCAGACACGCTACAAACCGAGTAGCTATACTGAATACTACAACACGAACAATTGTACTGTAACATTTCAATACAAGCTCATCTCGTTGCAGACAGGCGAGATACTGAAAACAGAAATAATAACCAAAGAAGTAACCGATGAAGTGCTGTATGCCAAGTATGATGGTGATGCCAACAGCTTATATCCTGCGGGACAAAACACTCCAAATCTGAATGCCAATGACAAGAAGGCACTGATGGGCCTCATAAGCGGACGTCAGGATTTGCGCAGCAGCACCGAACTGAGCAACGATATGTTCAACAACATTACCCACCAGATGTCAGGCCAGATAGCCCAGTTGGTTCAAAGCATTGTGTTGTAAAAGAGAAAATATGTTACACAGAAACAGCATAGCATATTTGAGAACACTCGCATTGAGTTTATGCACCACCGTAGCTCTTGTCAGTATGTCATTCAGCGGTTGCAACCAACTGAAAAATACTGTTGGCGAAAAAGAGGTAAACAAACCTGAAGCAGCGCCTGAATGGGTTGGAAGCAGGCCACACAATGGTGCATACTACATAGGTATTGGTACTTGCAGTAAAACAACCCAGCCATTAGACTACCAGGCCATTGCCAAAAAGAATGCACTGAATGACCTCGCATCAGAAATAAGTGTGCGCATACAGGGCCAGACTTTTTTGAATTCTCTGGAAGTAAACAAAAATTTCAGCGAAGAATTCATAAGTACCATAAGTACCACCACTGACGAAAAGATAGAGGACTACGAAGTAGCCGGACAGTGGGAAGACAAAGATGAATACTGGATTTATTACAAGCTTAGCAAAACCTCATACCAGCAAGCTAAACTGGCTAAGAAGAACGCAGCCCTGAGTCAAGCACACGATTATTATGTAAAAGGTGGCGATGCGGAAAAGCTGGCAAACATTCCGGCTGCATTCGATTTGTACATGCACGGCTTATTTGCTATGAAAGAGTATTGGGATGAAGTGAACGAGTACACCACACATGAAGGTGTCAAGATTTATCTTGATAATGAAATGTATGCTTCCATGCAGCGAATAGCTGGCGGACTTAGATTTTCGGTGCCGGTTCAAAAAATAATTCTGTCATCTGACAATGCATATAACAGCACCATATCCATAACTGTACTATACAACAGCACCCCTGCACGTGGCATCACCGTGATGCATAACTACCAGCGCCCGCGCTATATGAAACCACGCAGCGGCATTACCGATGCCAATGGACAGGTAACTGCAAGCATCAATGATGTGAGCACTGTTGAAAAAGTAAACAACCTTGATTTGATTTTCGACCTGCATCCTTTTATAGCTGAAGACCTGGATCTGATGATTCAAAAAGGCCTGATCAAGACAATGAAGACTGAAACGATGCAAGTACCAATTGAATTGGTTACGCCAAGTTTTTACATCACGAGTTCAGAAAAAAATTATGGCAATGAAGCCACCACTGCTGTGCTTGCATCAACATTGAATACTGAACTGGTGAAGAAAGGTATGCGCATATCACAAGTCAACAACGAAACCAACTACAAATTGAACATCACTGCAAATACCACTGCCGGAGGCACATCTCAAGGATTTACTGTAGCCTACCTTGAATTTACTATAACCATAACTAACGCTGTTAGTGGTGAAACTGTATATCAGGAATCGCTGAGCAGCATAAAAGGCCTGCAACTGAATGCAGATGCTGCAAGCATGGAAGCTTACAAAAAAGGAAAAGAAAAAATAGAAACAGAAATAGTGAAATCCTTGCTGGACGCGATAATGTAGATTTGGCACGGTTGTGGAAAAATGGCTAAGCATCGGTAACCAATTAGCATACTGAACCAACAAAAAAGAAAATTCAACAAAACAAAAATTTAATCAAACAAGATTATGAAAACCAGAAATTTTACCCTCGTCATTCTTGTAGCTGCCATCACTTTATTTGGAGTAGCTTGTAAGAAAAAGAAAAAAGTAGAAGAAACTCCTAAACCTAAAGGTGAAGTACTCATCGATGAATATTGCACAGGCGACAAATTCATGAGCGATAATACCACTTTCCGTGCAACAGCTACCGGTGAAAGCATGGACCGCGAAACAGCCAAGAAAAAAGCGCGCAGTAATGCCCAAAGCGAACTGGCCAAGACCATCAGCTCAACCATGAAAATAGTAGGTGACAACTATGTAAACTCAACAGAGTTCAACAACAAAGAAGAGGTTACCGAAACCTTTCAGGAGATGGCGCGCACGGTAGTTGATCAGGAAATACGCGGTGCCTTTGAGATATGCGAAAAGCTTACCCAACGCGAAGATGGAACATTCGTAAGCTATGTTGCCATCGAGCTTTCAGGCCAGAAAATATCAGACGCTTACAATCAAGGTCTGAGCAAAGACGAGAAACTGAAGGCTGATTACAACTACGAAAAATTCAAAGAAACCTTTGATAAAGAAATGCAGAAATTCGAAGAGGGTCGCAAATAACCTCTGAGAAAACAGACTCTGAAAAGGGCCACCGGTGGTGGCCCTTTTTGATTTTATTCCGCATCCAAAATGGAGAATTCCAGCCCATTCATTCAATTATGTTCGCAACGCCTTCAGGTAAGGTAACAGCACATATGAAAACCATAGATGTAAGAACAACGCAAAATGTCACAATCACCTACGAGCTTGCTCATGTGCGTGATCGCATTCTGGCATTTTTGATAGACTATATCATAGTAAACGCTATCTATTGGCTACTTGCCTGGATTCTCATAGTTCTCACATCACTTACCGATACACTGGAGTTGCTGGTTGTATATCTGATTATTATACCAGTATTCATCTTTTACACATTGGCTACAGAATCCATTTTTAACGGGCAAACTCCAGGTAAGATGGCCATGAAAATAAAAGTGATAAAGCTGGATGGAAGACAACCGGGGTTCTATGATTACCTGAACAGATGGGTACTTAGAATTGTGGACATATGGGGAACAATTGGGGTGGTGGGTACGATACTGATCTCCTCCTCCGATTTTGCTCAGCGCCTTGGTGACATTACCACCAATACCACAGTGGTAAAGGTGAGCAACAGAAGTATTATTTCATTGAAGGACATTCTGAAAATAGAAACAAGGCAGAACTACGAACCGCAATACAGGGCGATCAGCAATTTCAGAGAAGAGGACATTTTGCTCATCAAGCAAACTTTGGAACGATACCACAAGTACCGCAACAATGCCCACAAGCAGGCCGTGATAAACCTATGTGAAGTACTCAGAATCAAACTTGAAATTGAACAACCTGTAATTGAGCACATCAAGTTTCTGAAAACGCTCATCAAAGACTATATAGTGCTAACGAGATAATATTGATTTGCGAAAATCGTCATACAATCTTTCAACTTCAGTAGTGTCAATCCGTACTCCCCATTGAGCCCGGCCAATCGACTCAGGAAAAACAAAACTGATTTGACCATCACGATTTTTCTTGTCATTCAAAATGAATTTTTCTATCTCAGCGAATCTGGGAAATTGGTTGTTCGAAAAATCAAAATGTAAACGGATCACTTGTTCTATTTCTTTCGAAACTGTTGCAGAGCAAATTCCTTTTGACTGGGCAATTCGCACTTCGCAAACCATGCCTGCAGCTACACAATACCCATGTGTCACGACATTGTTTTGAGTCATCCAATAAGCTTCTAATGCGTGACCAATTGTGTGACCAAAATTCAGCAACTGACGCTGACCCATGTCGTGCAAATCATTCATCACTATTCTCTGTTTCAACTCAGCACATGGTAGGATCTGATCTTCAAGGCATTCATAACATGAAATTACGTGCTGATTTTTCAAGTTATTCCAGAGTTGTACATCAGCAACAATACCGCATTTCAACATCTCTGCAAAACCAGAGCAAAGTTCACTGTTTGGCAGCGAAGAAAGAAATTCAGGAACAATGAATGTAGCAAGCGGTTGGTGAAATGTTCCAATCGCATTCTTCACCCCACCGACATTGATGGCAGTTTTTCCGCCAACAGCAGCATCTACCATGGACATCAGTGTAGTCGGCATGTTTATGTATCGAATGCCTCTCTTGTAAGTTGATGCTATGAAACCTCCTACATCAGTTATCACTCCACCACCAAAATTGAGTATCAACGCGTGTCGGTCGCAATGGTTATCAAGCAGCAACTGCCAAATTTGATCGCATACCGCTATGGATTTATTCTCCTCGCCCGGATCTAACTCTATCAATTCAGCTCTTTGCAGTAACTCCGATGCGTGAAGCAGTGTGGCAAGCCAGTTGGTCGATACATTGGCATCAGTCAGGATAAAAAAAGAAGATGACTCTGAACACAGATGCCTTAAATGTTCATTGATGGTCGATATTTTACTTGATATGATTGGCAACTTCAAATGATATGGTGACCAATAAAAATTAAAAAACCGCTTACAATTTTGATTGAAGCGGTTCTTACAATTTTCAATGTGGTACCACCAGGAATCGAACCGGGGACACAAGGATTTTCAGTCCTTTGCTCTACCAACTGAGCTATGGTACCATTTTTTCAGGGCGGCAAATTTAAACGGATTTCAAAGTCTGCAAGGAATGATAGATATATTTTCAAAAAAGTCGCACTTCTCTTCGCATGACTGGAATGTGATCGTTTTCTAAATTTTTCATGCCTAAGGCTTCCACAAAGGCCATATTGCGTCAATGTCAGGCACGAGCAATTGTGCTGCCAATTGCCTCTATATCAAAATGTTCAAAAGTAGAAGCCGCTTTAGACCAACCTTATTTCGGGTGCGATAAGTTTGAAAAAAGGTTCGACCTTCTGAAAAAAATTGTTTATAGAAGTAAACAGCTTT
This sequence comes from Flavobacteriales bacterium, assembly GCA_046155615.1. Taxonomy (GTDB): domain Bacteria; phylum Bacteroidota; class Bacteroidia; order Flavobacteriales_D; family Sanyastnellaceae; genus JANNVZ01. The sequence goes on from JBJXFP010000064.1 coordinate 8,111, forward strand.
ATACATTTGCCCGGACTGCATTAACCGCAATTACACTTTTTAATTAACCAAATTATTCTTAATCATGGGTAAACTCTTACGCTCATTCGCCTTTGTAGGCGAAGTAAGCTGTTGGCGCAAACTTCGCCTTTCAGCTACCAAAATTCTCCCAGGTTTGTTCTTTGTTTTCCTCAGCTTTGGCTCTGCCAATGCACAGGAATTCGATTGCGACCCAATCATTGAATGTCCTGATGACGTGACCGTTGAATGCGGCACAGACATCCAGGATCTAAGCATCACAGGTGCCGTTAGCGTGCTTGAACAAGGCGATTGTCAGTACGAAATAGATTGGATGGATACATATCTTCCAGAAAGCACTGACTGCATTACACTCATTTCACGCACATTCATTGTAACGGCAGTTGACGGTGGCACTGCTACCTGCACGCACCTCATCACTGTTGTGGACACCACACCACCCATCATTCCGGGTTTCGTGGAGGCTCTGAACTTCCAGTGCGAAGAAGATGTGCCCGAAGCAGGTGATTGTATTGCTGAAGATTGCAACGATGTCATTCTATGTGATGATTTCACAAGTTGCACAGGCTGTGATACATTGAATTGTGACCTCAGTCTTGCGCTGGGTGTAGGACTCGACTGGTCAGTATGGCTGGCGGGCCTTACATCACAAGGCCTTGCGTCAAATGACTATTATCGTTGGGTTCCCGGAACCGCCTTCATGAATTTGAATGATGACGGCACTGCACACCTTTGGGGCGAAGTAGTGAACGTAAGCAATCCAAACGAAGGTTGGACTTGCCACTTCTGGATGGAAAATGGTCGCGACTGGGATGATTGGAGTGCGCTCGGTCGCAGTTTCAAGGATGATCTTGGCTTGGGTGCGCCATATCACACTTTCTGGACTTATTATGAATTGGTAGGTGGATTCTCTCACTTAGAGGGAACAGGTGACAATGCCGGCAGCTGGCTCTCACTGTCTCACATGCCTTCGAGCTACTATTTCGGATTCCAATGTGGACAAGGAGCCAATAATCGCAATGCCAACATGGGTATTTCCGGTTGGTTCTACTACAATGGTTCTATCATGCAAGATGGTGAAGAAACCAATGTAAGCGGACACGGTGACGTTACTTCTGACAAAGAATGTGGTGGAAATGATGTTGGTGTTTGCGAAACAGAATTCACAAGAATGTACCGTGCAAAAGATGAGTGCGG
>JBJXFP010000092.1:0-12052 GCA_046155615.1 Flavobacteriales bacterium
TTGAAGGCGAAGAGGATGCTGACCTCATCAACGCAGGCAAACAAACCATTACCATGTTACCAGGCTCTGCATTGTTTGATAGTGCCATGAGTTTTGGAATGATACGCGCTCAAAAAATTGACCTCACTATTTTGGGCGCGATGGAAGTGAGCGAGAATGGAGACATCGCTAATTGGAAAGTGCCTGGAAAAATGGTAAAAGGAATGGGCGGTGCAATGGACCTGGTGGCTTCAGCTAAAAACATAATTGTTGCCATGCAACATTGCGATAAGGCAGGAAATTCGAAACTCCTTCCTTCATGCACACTGCCTCTTACAGGTGTTGGCTGTGTGAAAAAAATAGTAAGTGATCTCGGTGTTTTCGATGTGAGGGATGGAGCATTTCATTTGCTCGAATGCGCACCGGGGGTTTCTGTGGAAGAAATAAAATCGAAGACTGCGGGTAGGTTGATTGTCTCTGACAACGTGAAGGAAATGGCCGCTTGAGGCTATAAGTAAATCGCTCCCCCAATCGAGTCTCTGCTTGCACCTGTAACTGAAGCAAGGCTATTCACTCGCTCCATCCAGCGCAATGTTCCAAGAAAGGCGAATATCAAAGCTTCTTTGAATTGCACAGTTCTTTCATCCGGAATTATGAGTTGAATTTTTGAATGTGCTTTCAGACGTTCCATCAGGAAATCGTTGAAGGCACCACCTCCTGTAATGAATACTTTTTTCTTTTCATCACTCTCCATCCCATTCGATAATTGAATAGCGATGTGCTCAACAAGTGTTGCAAGAATATCTACATGGCTTGCGGTAAATTTTTCAATAGCAGGCAATAACTCGCGCTCAAAAAACTCTTTGCCTAATGACTTTGGTGGAGATTGGTGGAAGAATGAAATGGCATTCAAACCCGCAAGCAAATCGCTTTGAATCTTTCCGCTTTGTGAAAGCATGCCCGCCTTATCGTATGGCTGCCCAAGTTTTTCCGCAAAATGATTCATCACCATATTGCACACACAGATGTCGAAGGCTATGCGCTTGCCCGCTGCATCATCAAATGAGATATTGGCAATGCCGCCAAGATTCAGGCAATAATTGTATTGTGCGAAAAGCAGCTTGTCACCAATGGGAACCAGCGGTGCGCCTTGTCCGCCCAGTGCTACATCCGTGGTGCGGAAGTCAGCCACCACAGGTGTTTTGCAAGCAGCAGCAATATGCGGTGCACTTCCAATCTGAAGTGTCATTCCCTTTTCAGGCTGATGAAAAACAGTGTGGCCATGCGATGCAATGAACTGGACTGCATAATCACTCCTCACACAAAAATCATTTACCCATTGACCGTGCAGTTTTCCCAATTCTACATGCAGCACCGAAAGTTCAAGACCACTTAGCTGATGTGCTGATGAAAGTTTTTGTTTCCAGTCATCGCTGTACACAACTGTCGTTGCATCCATTATTTCAAATGAATAGTGGTCTGCATAAACACCCATATTGCATAATGCTATATCAAGCCCATCCAGCGATGTGCCGCTCATAAGACCGATGCATGGAATTATTTGTCGTTGCATAAGCGTGCAAATAAAGGCATGCGTGCAAACCATGATGAAATGAACTCTGAACATGGCGCTTACAGTTGGCCGTTCACAGTTTGAATACATTCGCCCGGCTATGTCAAAAAAGGATAAACCAAGAATAGGTGTGCTGGGTGGTGGCTCATGGGCAACTGCTCAGGTAAAACTTTTGTGCAACAACACAGACAAAGTGTATTGGTGGATGCGTAGTAAAGAAGCCATTGAACACATCACGCGCTTTGGCCACAATCCACACTACATACAAAGCATCGAATTCGAAAAGTCAAAAATCCATGTAACTGAAAACTTGCAGGAAGTGATTGACAACAGCGACTACATCGTGGTTGCTATTCCATCAGCATTTCTACATCAAACCATTGAACACTACAAGCCAACAGGATGGGAAAAGAAAGTATTGTTCTCTGCTATCAAAGGCATCATCAATGAATTTGACTCAATACCCGCCCGCTACTTTCACAAACAATTGGGCGTACCTTATGAGAGGATAGGCTTGGTGTGTGGCCCTTGTCACGCTGAAGAAGTAGCGCTGGAAAAACTCTCATACCTCACCATCGGTTGTCATGATGAAGAGAAGGCAAAGGTGATGGCAAGTATGTTGGCATGCAGGTACATCAAAACATCAACCACAGAAGATGTATTCGGAACAGAGCTGGCAGCCATACTGAAAAATGTATATGCAGTTGCTGCCGGCATTTGTCATGGCCTTGGCTATGGCGACAATTTTCAGGCGGTACTTATCAGCGCTGCCATCCGGGAAATAGAACGATTCCTTGATAGTGTGCACGAGATACACCGCGATGTAAAAAGCAGTGCCTACTTAGGCGACTTGTTAGTGACAGCCTATTCTCCCTACTCGCGCAACCGCACATTCGGCACCATGGTAGGCAAAGGCTACAGCGTGAAGTGGGCCACCATTGAGATGAACATGGTGGCAGAAGGTTACTACGCCACTCGCGGCATACACGAAATCAATAAAAAATTTCAGGCCGATATTCCGATAGCTGATGCCGTTTACAGAATTCTGTATGAAAAAATTTCGCCCATGATGGAGATGAGGATCTTGACTGATAAACTGAGTTGATGATTTGGTGGCTGGTAATTCACAACAAAACACAACGCCACAATACGCATCACCGTTCATCGATCTGCCAAATCAGAACCTGCAATGCGCAACAAATACCTACTCACACTTTTGCATTGGGTAAGCACTGTATTGATAGGTGCGGTTTTCAGCGGAATTGGAAGCCTGCCCAACACCGGAGAGTTCCAATCCAACAGCATGGACATGCTGGGGATTATGGTGCTGTGCGTGTTTTTCGCTGGTATGTTCTCTTTACCTGTACTGGCAGTTTCCATATTCGTAATACCTGCATTGCTCAAAAGGATGCAAAGCAAGTCTGCATGTTTTGCTGCACTATGTTCGGTTTCTATGGCCGGTGTAGTGCTGGGGTATGGTATCGCTGCCTTCATGCTCAATGAGAGTATTGGAAAGTTCACATTTGTTCTCGTTGGATACGTACTCGGTACCATTGCCAGCAGCCTTATCTGGACACGTATATACAAGCTGCCCACTGAACGCGACAAACTAAAACTCGATACGTTAGATAGCGAATTGATGACTTAGCTTTTTTACAAAAGCAAAAAAAATGCCCCTGAAAAAATTCAGAGGCATTTCAAATTTATTTATCAGTTACATCATTACGGCAACAACGCGCATGAGTCCGGTATAGCTATTACCATGAGCGAATCAGTAAGTGCCTTGGTGGCATTGACGTGTGCGGCATCCATTTCCAATACCTTGTAGTATGCAGCCTTAGAGCAGTTGTAGTTGCCAGTGGCGAAGTATTGAAAACCGAGGTATGAATATGCTTCAGTAAGAAACTTTTTGTTGCTCTCAATAGCTTTTGCTTCCTTGCCAATGCGAGTAATGTAATTTTCGAAAAACGGCTTGCCAAGACCAACCGGATGTTCATAGTCAAGTTCCATCCTGTTGTTGCATCGGCCTCTCCAGAAAGTGGCATCAGGATATTTCTTTTCGCACATGGCAAAAGCATCATCAGCAGCTTTAAATTCTTTGTTGTAATACCTGTTGGTGCCTAAGTAGTAATAATCGAGCAGCACAGGCTCTTTGTTCTTTTCAATTTTTTTCTGGTAGTGAGCTGCTGCCATGTCATACTTCTTTTGCTTTTGGTAGATGGCTGCGAGTTCACCGTAACCATCCACATAGTTGCTGTCTGCACTGATTGCCTCATTTATTTTCAAAAGAGCCAGTGAGTCCTGACCTGCTTTGGCCAACAATTTACCCTGATAGCCCAGGTCATATCCATCAATCTTTGGTTTGCCGTTGGCTTTCGCCATCTCCATGAATTTGTCCAAATACTCCTGACTGCGCGTATAGTCGCCACTTTCGAAATAGGTGTAGCCAAGTAGGCGGTATAAGTATGGACTGCTCGAATTGCATTGCATAGCCTTCTCCAATTCTTCGCCAGCTTTTTTGTAGTCTTTGGTAAGGAAAATGAAACTCGCATAGCGCTGCTGCACACGGCAACTGTTGTTCAGCTCTAAGTATTTCGCATAAGCCTCCACAGCCTGTGTGTAGCGGCCTGCCTTGTAGAGTAGTTCCGCCTTTTCGCGATACACCGGTGCGAAAGTTGGGTCAATAGCAATGATCTCGTTGAAGTAGTTCAGCCCGTCATCCCATGCGGCAATCTTTACATGCACTACACCTTTGCGCAACAATGCACGTGTGTACTTCGGGTTTTTTTCCAATGCGCGGTTGTACTGCATCAACGCGTTGGTCAGGTTGATACCATCGCGCTCGCTGTAGTATTCGCCAAGTTGTACATACACTTCAGGATTGTTTTCATCCAAGTTCAAAGCATTGTTGATGTATTCCAATGCCTTCTCCAGATTCTTATTTTCATGTTGCAGATACACTTCGGCCATTTTGAGGTAAGTGAGTTGCTGTATCGGCTTGGGCACTTTGTTGCTTCTTGCTCCCATTATCTCCACAGCTTTGGCAAATTGGGTAGTGTTCACCAATGCATCACCGCGAATCCAGGCCACGCGGCCCAGTCCGGCATAGTTGAGCGGATTGGTGGCAGCCACTTCCATTCCTTTTCTGTACATGGCTTCTGCTTTGTCCATCTCGCCCCAGTAGAGGTAGTTGTCGCCCGCTGCATGATATAGTTCAGCATTGTTTGGCTCACGCGCTATCAGTTCATTCAGGTCTGCTTCGGCAGATTCATAGCGCTCGTTCAGGGTTTTCTTAATGGCTTCGTCTTTGGTGGTCTGCGCCACAATAGCCAGACTGCTGCTACAAAAAATGGCCAGCACAACGGCCTTCGCAATGTTCATCATGTTGTTTGAATTGAATGTTTGAGTCAAAGTTTGAAATAAAAGTCTAATTGGAAATTTCGATGATCCGGGTGGTGGGTGTAACAGGCACCATGCCTATACGATCTATTATCAATTGCCCCTTTTCGGTGAGCAGGTAGTTGGCAAAGCCTGTGCCAAGCGACCGGCCCGCTCCGGCCTGTATGAAATAGACCTGCCGGGTGAGTGGATAGGATTTGTCCCACACATAGGACTGATAGGGTTTGAAAGCTTTAGATGTATCGGCTGCTGCAGGATTGGTTATACCCATCACGCTCACCTTTTCAAGAAATTTTTGCGCTGTCTTATCCACGTTGTCACTTATCCAGTTGAGGCCAATCACCCCAATTGCCCCTTTGTTTTCACCCACATAATTTATCACTTCCTCATTGGTCTGCACCGCGAAACAATTGGCCGGGAAAGCCGCATCACCCAGAAATTGTTCTTTGATGAATCGTGCATTGCTCGACTTGTTATTGTCAAACACCACGGTAATATTTCCCTTGTGGCTGGCCTCAGTCAGTTGCGACCATTCGTTGTATTTCCCGGTGAAAATGCTCTTGAGATCGTACAGCGTTATGTTGGTGTCCTTGTTGGCCGGATTCACCACCAATGCCACTGCATCCCATGCGAATGGAATGGACTCAGGATAGCGGTTGCGGCTTTTGAAATAGGCCAGTTCATCTGCGTTCAGAGCACGACATATCACCGCGCCTTGTATGCTGTCGTTCATCAAATCGTTCAGCACATCGGACTCAGGTTTATAGCGCGCCTCAATCTTCGCCTCCTCGTTCAGCGAGGTATAGGTGTATATCTCTGTCTGCATCAGTGGCTCAAAAGAATGATCCACACCCACCATCAGCTTGCCCGATGTAATACCTGCTGTGATGGTTGCCGGCTGTTCGTCACATGCCATCAGTAAGGCGCTAATTGCTGCGCAAAAAAGTGTCTTTTTCATTTCAGATTTTCTCTTTTGGATTGGAGCCACAATTTGCGTGCTCTTGTATATCGGAACGATGCGTAGGCTATAAGTAATGCGGCCATGGCATATCTGCGCCAGCCCTGGAGCCACTCCTGTGTAGTGGGCACCAGCAGGCACATCAGTGCCAGCAGCACAAGTACGCCACTCATAATGAAACCCATCGCCACCAGCGGACTCATATTTTTCATACTCATTTCAAATAATTGGATGCGATATCGCAAGTCGTAAAAAATCGCTTTGCACTAATATAAAAAACGGGCGCGCAAAGTAGCCTCGTGCCGATACTGTGGCAATATGTCAGCGGCATTGCTCGTACTCATGATCGCAGCTGGAACTGTAGCGGAATTTTTCGCACCACCGGAACAGCATGTCCGTTCTGCAGGCCGGGTGTCCACAGGGGCATGTTGCGCAGCACCTTCTCAGCCCTATTGGCCAGACCCTCGCAGCCTGCAAATCCTGTGAGTAGTTTCACATGGTCGATGCGGCCATCGGTCATTACCACTATCTGGAAGAACAAGGTGCCCTGCAGGCCAGCCTCGCGATCTATTTCAGTGTAGCGCACATGCTCTTGCAAATACCTTATCAAGGCAACATCACCACCGGGAAACTGCGGCATCTGATCAGGATAATTGACGAAGACCTCACCACCGCTGCCCTTGCCCTTGCCCGTTCCTGTGCCATCACCATCGCCAGCCTCAGCGGGCTTGTGGAAGTCGTCATCGCCTGCTTCATCACCACCAAAACCTACGGCTATGCTGGGTTTGTTCTGATGATTGGGGTCTTCAGTCACAAGAACAGTCGTGGTGTTTTGCCGCGCTGTTGATGTCTGCCTGGCGCCACCTGAGGTTTGCCTGGTGCTTTTCTTTTCGTTGCGCAGCTCTTGCTGATACTCAGGTATGGGATCGATGAAGGCACCAGCTTGCCTGAAACTGCTTACCACCCCTGCTTGCCCTGATGTAGCCAGTAACCAGGCTCCGCCACCTGCCACCAGCCCCACGCTTATGAGCAGTGCTATGAACATATTCTTAGGCTCTTCGGTGCGCATGGCATAAGCGCCATAAGCCTGGTTTCGGCCTTCGAAAACCAAATCGTTGCGCTCTGTGCTGAGCACATTGGACCATGATGCGTCCACAGATAGTAAAAAGATGACGAGTGCGAGAATGAGAATGGTTGTGATAATCATGATGTAAAATTTTAGAAGTTGATGAATACATCACGGTGGTATCAATAAAGAAGCCGGGGGTTCAAATCACGGACTGCATTCTTTCCAAAAAGGTGGTGAATAATTGCAGGTCTACCGGATGAAATAGATGGAGCAAAGACACGGAAAGAGATGAACACCTTATTCATTCACATCACTGATCCGGACAGGAGCGCTACATCTTGCCAACTATGTCTGAAGTATTGCCACTGGGTATCCGGGTATCAACGTAATGGTTCCTCAGGGAAGCGAAAAATCATTTCGCAAGCAATGCAGTTTCAATCATCTCCTCCAGCACTTTCAGGTTCACGTCTTCCAATTTATTGATGTAAAGACAACCAACTCCCGTCTTGTGCTTGCCAAGCTTACTTAGTGCGGTGGCATGTTGCATCACGTCCATGGTGAGGTAAAGCGACAAGTTGGCTTTGCGCGGTGAGAAACCTATCAGCAGCCAATCCACTTCCCTGCCGGTGTTAGGGCTTTTGTACCTCCTGCTGCCAAAACCGATAAGCGAAGCGCCCCACATCCTGGGTTCTTCTCCGGAGGCTCTTTTCATCATCTCCAATAGCGCGAAACTGTCCTTGCGCTTTTGTTCGTCAGGAACAGTATTGATAAAATCCTCTACGCTTGCCGTGGTTTGTTTTGTTTTTATTTCCACCAATTTCGATTTTTTCTCAGCCATGTCAACGTGTTGTTAGTGTCTGGTGTTATTGTCATTCAACTATTTTAATAATAACATTTCCTGTTTTTTGTCCCGATTCAACGTATTTGTAGGCTTCCACAATTTGGTCTAACCTATAGGAGCTGTCAATTACAGGTTTGTATTCACCTTTTTCAACAAGTTCTTTCAAAAATATTACGTCTTGCTTAGTGATGGACGGAATTGGAAATAAAAGTCTTTTGCCACCCCAAAGCGGTGTGGTCAGGGCAAAAAGCAGATTCTCCCCGTTATTCCCAAATTCGGTTGAAATGTAAATTCCCTTTCTACTTAATAAAGGTTGGCATTGTCCGAATGAACTTTTTCCAACGGCATCAAGGATGAAATCATACCTATCTGCTGTCATTGTGAAATCCTGTGTCTGATAATCAATAACAGTATCTGCTCCGAGAGATTTTACCAACCCTACGTTTTTTGTATTACACACTGCTGTTACCATTGCTCCAAAATGTTTTAATAATTGGACAGCAGCAGTGCCAATGGCCCCGGTTGCTCCGTAAACTAAAACATTTTGCCCACGCTTAACTTTGGCTGCTCTGATACCCACCAAGGCATAATGTGCACCTTCTGTAAGAGGTGCCGCTTCATCAAAGCTTAAATTGTCCGGCATATTTGTAACCGCATCCGTTTCAGCAATTGTTAGATACTCTCCGTGTCCTCCACAGGTTTTATCATTGAACCCAAAAACTTTATCTCCTTTCCTGAATGTTGTTACCCGCTGCCGGATTTCTTCAATTGTACCCGCAAACTCACAACCCAATATTTGATATTTTGGCCGCAACAGTCCCGTCCAAAATCGGGAAATAAAATATTGGGCACTTCGGAAACCCGCATCAGTCCGGTTTACTGTGGACGAATAAACCTTAACCAATACATCGTTGTCTTTCGGTGAAGGTTTGGCAACTGCTATTAATCTGGCAACTTCCGGTGGCCCATATTTTGAATATACAACTGCTCTCATTTTCTAAATATTCGGTTGATTCTTAACTGTGCCCTGCACTTGCCGGTAACGTTTTGCAGAATTGCAATGGGCGGGATTTTTACCACTAAACAGTCTGCGAAGCACAGCCTGTCTCACCTTAGCGGGAAAACCCCGCCTATTGCAAATGTGCTGTTACCAGTAGTGCTTTCTCGTCCGCTATTACTTAGCTCTCATTTTATTTCCCTTTGCATCGTGTGTTACTTCTGCAAGTCCGAGTTTTTCCATTAGCGGTGGGACATACATTCCAAAGCGTCCACGAAGTCCTTTTTTAAGACCATACCAACCACCAACAGGATTTTTTTCAGAACGTCCCCATGCTTCAACCGTTCCGTCCTTTGCTGGTTTTTGTTCGTCTGCACTACCAAGTTCCATCCAGTCGCCATGTTTTTTTAGCATTGCATGAAGGTCGTCCAAGCAACGGATGTCGTAAAGCAACACAGTTTTACCGACTGTGCATACTAATACTTCTTTGCCGTCTCTTTCGTCCACGTGCATTGTGTATTCGCTTGTCAATGGTGGTGTCTTTAAAGCCATTGGTTTTTCCTTTGTTCCGATTTTGTGTGCCATGATATTTTGATTTAGTAGATTATTTTTTTTCTGCTTCTTTTTTCAAGTCGTTAGCAAATTTTTCAAACGATTCGTCAAAAGGAGGTATCATTTTAGCGAACAATGGAAATAATGGTCCGCCAATTTTCTCTGTCATTGAGAAGTTTGTCTGTCCGTTTGAGTTTGGTGTTAATTTGTATTCACGTTTACCCATTGCATCACCCCAAACTAATCGCCTTTCTGTTTCAACTTCTTTTACCGCAAGTTTGAAAACTCTCTTTGGGTCAAGGTATGATTTGAGTTGTATCTTCTCTCCAAGTGCAATTTTGCGGTCAATGGAAATAACAGTAGAATTCCATTTCGGATAATTGGCTGCATTGGTCAGCAAACCCCAAACTGCTTTAGGGTCGGCTTGAATGTCAATACTAACAGAAGTTTCTCTGCTAAATGTCTTTTTGGTTGTTGTTGCTTTGCCGTTTGAATTTGTAATACTGGATATTTGTTTAAATAATATTTTTTTCCATGCCTGCTATTTCTGTCTATTGAAAAGTTTGTTAACCAATATTACAACTAAAATAGAAAACACTAAATTAGAAAGTATAACTGCCCTAGGTGTTTCATAAACATCTACTCCAACTTTAAGTAATATGAAAGTCCGGAAAATATAGCAACTGGTGTCTCAATTAAAGCTGTCGCAGCTCGTATTGGTTTAGGTAAAGTTTCGTGAGTATAAAAAAACCAAGTCAGGAAAATTGTCAGACCAATAATAGCTGAAACAAGTTTTATATGTCTTTTTGAAAACTCCATTTTGTCCACCGATTTCATATTAACTCAATCGTCCTAGAATTACTGGTAATGTTTTCGGGCTTGGCGAAGGTGGCCATTTCACTACAAAATTTAATGCGGAGAACCAAACTTTGATTAACCACAAATGTGTCTGCGGGGCACTGAACCGCCATTTTTGCCAAACCCGTGTTACCTGCTGGTGTTTCTGTCATACCGTTTGTTTTAGCTTGTGTTCTGCACAGTCAATTCGTAATTCTGTGTCAGCAAGTTTTGTATTTAAGAGCCCGCAAAAGTGTTCTTGCCCGTTTTTGTTTGCGTTGTAAAAATGGCAAGTAAAACACATTCTTTGTACGGTTATAATTCCCGCTTTGTTCAAATGATTAATAATGTCCAACAAACTTAATAGTAAATTCTCTTTGTCGGTTGAATGTAGTTTGTCAATAGGGACTTGTATTTGTTTTGCAAATAAAGATGTCTGTTCGGCAATACTTTTTCCTTTTTGAGTTAGGTTAATAATATAGCCTCTTGTGTCGTATTGCTCGTATTCTTTTTTGATAAGCTGTTTTTGTTCAAGCGTTTTAACAGTGTCGCTGATGGTTGCCTTTGTCATATTAAACTCGTCAGCCAAATAACTTACTTTTCTTTTTTCGTCAGAATGATGCAACAAGAAGATAAGCACTTGAACTTGAATTGGACTTAATGAAAATTCTTTGCTTTCATTCCAAAGCAAAACCCTAAAAGCTTGTGACACTCTTTCCAAAGAAGCAACAATTTTGCTTTCAATACTTGAATTCTGATGTGCTAAATCAAACGCTGATTTCTCCATATTAAAATTTACTTGCAATTTTCCATTTCGATTATAAAATAACCTTGTTTCTTAATGTCGGCTTCCCAATTAGGTCTTAAAGTCTCAACGTGGCAAAACCTGCATTCTTTTGATGTCAAAGGTTGGCCTTCTTGTCCTTTTGTTTTTAGATACTCTTTGCCATAATCATAAATTACAACTGTATCTTTAATCTCTTCAGGTGCAAGAATGTCAAAGTGCATTATTGCTCCGTCTTTTTTAGTTACATAGGTGTCCCAAACTGCTACTTTCATTTTACTTGTTGTTTTATTTTGTGTTTGGCTGAAACCTTGAGTGAAGATTAAAAGCAAAACAATGTTTAATAAATATTTCATTTCTTCTTGATTTAGAATAAAATGCCTCACAAAGTTAGTTGTCCTAACTTTGTGAGGCAAGTTTCTTAACCCTTTACGTCAGCCATTGAAGCGCCAAAATTAAGGTGCAATACATTACCATCAGGTGTTAGCAATGCCGGAACCGATTTTACTCCTGCTTTTTCTGCTTCTGCAATTCGGTTACGGTCTTCGCCAATGTGAACAAGTTCTACATTGTCTGCACCAATAAGATTAACGATGTCTTGCTCTGCACTTATGCAAACTGGACATCCTGCGTGATAGAAAATTGATTTACTCATTTTTTTAAATTTAATTTGTTACGACTTTATTGTCGGTGCAAATATAGTTAGGATAACTAACAACAACAAATAAAAGTTTCCAAGTGGTTAAAATTCAGGTCAAAATAGCTGTCTGTTTTTGTGTTTGGTGTCATCTGCTACACTTGCAGGTAACGAAGAAGGGAAGAAGCGATAGCTTCAAGAAGTTTTAAAAAGAAGGGAAAACGCGGACAAGCGTTGATGCACCACTGTTCGTTAACCCACAACTGTTTGATAGAAGCACCACTGTTTGATTACCGAACAAAGCCCTTCTTTCTAAAATTTCTTTTAATCTTATGTTATGCGTTCGCCAAGCTGTTCGTTCAAGGCACAACTGTTTGAAGTTCGTAGGAAGTTTGTTCAAGGCGATGTCGTCTGTTCGTGTTTGCA
>JBJXFP010000114.1:0-13182 GCA_046155615.1 Flavobacteriales bacterium
TGTACTCTGCACGTTGTTGCCAGTATTGAGCGGTTGCGGTGGTGGTGGCCACGCACAGGAGGGCGGCCAGGAGTGGCTTCGTTGTTCTGTTCATATAGTAAATGATTGGGCGAATGTATTGGCAAAGGTTGTACCGATGCGCTGCCAATGGGATGGGTGGCCACGCTGCGGTCCGCTGGTAATGGAAATAGAAAAGTGCATTTATGCCCGCGCATCATTCTTACGATGCAGACGATGTGTGTGCGATGGGGCGTTACATGATTTGCGAGGCTTTCGCTAAGGATTGTCCAACTGTGAGCAGCGTATGTTTCGCTTGCCGGGTGGTTTGATTGACTTTCCGTGTTCTTTGAGAAAGGTGACGAGGCTTGTGATGGAGGTGACGAGGGCTTTGATGGAGGTGACGACTGCTTTGATTGACTTTCCGTGTTCTTTGAGAAAGGTGACGAGGCTTATGATGGAAGTGACGAGGGTTTTGATTGACTGATGGTGGTCTTTGATAGACTGACAACTGTGCGTTGGGTACAAGAGGAAGGTATATCACCACTGCGCATACCTTCGCTCCATGCGGTGGATTCATCTTGTTTGGCTATTGGCTGGTTTCGGTGTGGCATGGCTGCTACTGACCGCATGTGAACGTGCCGGTGCAGGCGTGTCGGCCAACCTGGATGCTACACATATAGCCTTGAGCTATGAAGATTCGCTGAAGAATATTTTTCGTGCAGCACCGCAGTGGCAAAGCACGGGCTTCGATTTTCCTGTGGGCAAACCGGATGCAAAGAATTACTACAATGCTCAGGCTTTTGGCGAAAACAACCACTTAGGCGATGACTGGAATGGCACCGGTGGCGGCAACAGTGACCTTGGTGATCCAGTCTATAGCATATCGGAAGGTGTGGTGACTGAAAGTATTAACTACTTCGGTGGCTGGGGCAATGTGACACGTGTTGCACATGCAATGATTGGAAAATTTAAAATGGAAAATGGAGAATTGATGAGGGATTCAACAGCAAAGGACACATTGTTTCTAATTGAATCGCTGTATGCGCACAGCCAAACAGTCATGGTGAAGCGGGGCGACTTTGTGAAGCGTGGCCAGCAGATTGCAACCATTGGTACTGCCGAGGGTAAATATCTGGCTCATCTCCATCTCGAAATAAGAGAATCTGCCGGGCTGCCGCTTGGCGGAGGATATTCTTCCAATACACAGGGCCACATAGACCCAACTGCTTTCATTAAACGATATAGAAAATTGTGAAATAATACCTACTTGACCTCTTGCATTCATTTGAATCAATCTGAGTGTCTGTTGACATCGGAAATCATCATCGCACAAAAATAGTTTTCAACTTTTGAATAGGCTTTCAACAAATGAATCAAATTAGCCATTGGAGAAAAAAAACTCCTCTAAAAAATTTATTCCAAATGATACAGAAACAACCAAATGCTGCTCAAAGCAAAATTTACTTTTCAAACAAGAAAGAAGAATTTCTTACCCTTACAAAACTCTCTTCTGGTAAAGGTTTTGCTAACTTATCAAAATATTTCCGCGTGTGTTCATGGTTGAAGCCTGCCCCTGTTTTCTTCACCTTTCTACTCTCAGGCCATTTGACTTCGTATTCTCAAAACAACCATTTTTATTACTCATTTGAAGATAAGGTTTTTTTGACCCCAGAACCTAACAAAGCCGTTGTTGAATTCATTGCAACTGTTGACGAATCCATTTTTGTTCAGAATGGTTGGTCATTCAATAAAATATCACTCAGACTTTATGAGGTTAGTGGTGATCTGCCAACCATTCTGAGTTCAGGAAATATTATCTATCATGCGAACCAGTCATATCTGACCGAGTCAGGGACCAAATACCATATGCGCAATCAAATTGTCATAAAATGGAAAGAGAGTACAACAGCAACGCAGAAGCAAGTATTGACAACACAATACAATTTGCAGATGATGAAAGAAACAAGATTGTTCACAATTTATGAAACCTTCAATCCCCTGTTTATCTCACAAAACATATACGAATCAGGCTATACGGAATACTGCGTACCCAATAGCGTTGCTTATGCTGAACACAATGAGCATATTCCAAATGATCCATACTTTGTCAAACAATTTTATTTAAAAAACACCGGCCAAACATATCAGTACTCAAGTGCTGAAGAAGGCGCTGATATGGATGTGACTGAGGCGTGGGATGTTACAATGGGTGATCCGGAGATAGTAATAGCTGTCATTGATGAAGGCGTTGTGGCTTCGCATGGTGATTTGCCATTGAGTAGACAAATCAGATTGGACGGTAGCAATTTTACATATTCTTACGATAACTCCGATGCGGATGATCCAGAACCGTATGTGGACGTGGTTGGTGGAATTGCCGAATGGCATGGTACCGCTTGTGCTGGTTTAATCGCAGCAACAATAGACAATAATGAAGGAATTGCCGGCATTGCTCCTTTGTGTCATATTATGCCAATAAAAGTTAGATTCTTTGTTCAACCATTGACGACTGACTTTGCCTTGGCTGTGACATTTGCAGTTGAGAATGGCGCAAAAATCATTTCTTGTAGCTGGGGTTATGCGAATCTGGAACCTAACTATGATCCGGTTCTTATTGATGCAATAGAAGATGCAATTGCTTCAAATATTGCGGTAATTTTCTCTGCTGGTAACACATCAGCAAATGGAGGAAACGGGGCTGTGAAGTTTCCCGCTAATGCAGCAATAGAAGGATTGATTACAGTCTCAGCAAGCACCATGTCAGATGATATTGCAGATTATAGTAGTGTTGGAGAAACTGTAGATTTTGCTGCACCCTCAGCAACATCAAGTTATACTACTCCTGAAATTTACACTACAGACTATCCAAGTACACTCGGCAGAAATCCTTGGCCTGAATCACCCACAGGTCTTCCATACTTCTTACCAAATCTAAATGAAGAGATACCTGAAACTGGCACAAACCATTTAGATTATACTGGCACATTTAGCGGCACTTCAGCTTCTTGTCCCATGGTTGCAGGTGTGGTAGCACTGATGCTATCAGTCAATCAGTGCTTGTCGGTGTCAAGCATCAACGACATTTTGAGAAATACTTCAGAAAAAGTAGGGGGTTTCAATTACAACTGGAACAATGATAATCCGGGACATTCATTACAATTTGGGTATGGCCGCATCAATGCCTATCAAGCAGTGTTGGCATCGCAGTCATCATTGATTGACCAAGAACAGAACATCTACATCAAAGACCTAATGACTGATTATGGGCAAGAACCAACAACCGGGGATTACAATTTATGGAGTAGTCCTGACATCTATGTCAGAAACCAAAATGATGGTTTTGAAATTCCGGTTCATCAAAATCCAGAGTATTCGCCAAATTCTCCTGTTTATGTTTATGTAAATGTGCGCAACGGAGGTTGCGAATCTTCCGGGTTTGGTTTCGTTTCACTCAATTGGTCCAAAGCGGGTACTGATTTGGACTGGCCGTCCTATTGGGATTGTTCAATGACAAGCCCAGCCCTTATGGGTTGTTTGATAGGTACTGCGCCATGTGTAAACATCGCCCCTGGAGAAAAACAAACATTGGAATTTCTATGGTATCCTCCAAACCCAGCGGATTATGGGGGTCTGGGAATTGGTGTTGAGGATCAACCTTGGCACTTTTGTTTATTGGCCAGATATGTAAGTTCATACGACCCAATGACTAATGAAGTAGAAAATGAAATCCACAATCTTCATGGAAATGTAAAAAACAACAACAATATCGCTTGGAAAAACCTTACAGTAATTGATGATTTTGAAGGCATAGTTGGTCGACCATGGCCCAATGACAAACTCGTAGGTGCAAATGTGGCAGTCGGGAATTCAGCAACCACGAATGAACAATATTGTTTAGAATTCGGGCCGCCAATTTCGGAAGAAGGTCAGGCAATTACTGATATTGCAAAAGTTCGTATTAGCCTTGACGAAACTACCTGGAGCGCATGGCAGGAAGGTGGTGCAATGGCAGAAAATATGAGTATAGTTTCAGGTGAAAGAATGCAATTGGAAGTGACAGGTCACCCGGCCAAAATGAAAAATTTAGTTTTTGATGCGAACGAGAGAAGTGCGATTCATGTTGGATTCAATATACTCTCCAATGCGTCCATGGAAAAAAACGTCTATCACTATGAACTTATTCAACGTTTCCGAAATTCTACACTAATCATTGGTGGCGAAACATTTGAAATAGTGCCAATTCAGCGCCACAGTTTTGAAGCAGAAGCAGGTTCAGATATTTCCGTAGAAGTGGGTGCCTCATTTACATTGACCGCAGCCTCGATAGGTGAAGACGCAATTTACAATTGGTATAAAGCAGATGGTTCATTGCTTCACACTGGTCAGCAGTATGATGGCCAATTGCAATACAGCAGCAATATTAAATTGGAAGTTATTGCTGCGTCAGATGGATACGTAAGCTTTGATGAAGTCAGCGTGGAGGTATTCACTCCATCTATAGCTTTGATAACACCCAACCCCGGATCGGGCTCCATTCAAATAGATTTCAATCACCTTATCTCGGCTCAACCGATGCTTATTTTTACTCATTGCAACTCAGCAGAGGTGCATACACGACCGTTGAATCCGAACGAGACATCATGTCAGACAGATATATCTGGTTTTTCAGTCGGACAATGATGCGTTCAACTGATAGGTGATGGGGTAGTGTATGACCAGAAATTTTTACTAAAATTCTGATGGGATGAAAGAACTATTTTTAGTCACCGCAATTATTCATAGTGCCTGTTTTATCGCGCAAGGTCAGCAATTACCCAATTCAAGTTTTGAAGATTGGTGGGAATATGCTGGTAATGAACGACCTGAAAACTGGTTAGACACAGGTGCTGCGTTATTCTGTTCGCCCACACCTGATCTTGCTGTAAAATCAACGGACGCTCATAGCGGGACTTATGCAGTAATGATTGAGAATTTATTTTGTATAATGGAAACAGGTGAACCAAGAGTTGATAAAGGAAGACTGTTTACGGGTAATTCCGGTCTTTATCCTCCATTAGGATTTTCAATGCCATATACAGCAAAGCCTGATAGTCTTAAGTTCTTTTATAAATTTCATCGCGAAGGAGTTGATACGGGCATGGTTCGCTTGATGCTTTTTACTTACGATACCATCAATTATGAATTCCTTGACACAATGGCTTTGTCAATAGCCACAATAGATCACCCAACCGATGAGTATTTGGAGTTTTCAATGCCAATTAGCTATCACAATGAACTGACACCTCAATATATATTGATAGAGTTTAGCGGAAGGAATAGTCCATTTGCATATGGTATTCCGGGAATTTTTGCTTCAGCTGGTACTAAAATATGGATTGATGACATCTCGTTGGTTGGAGGCAATGTTGGCGAAATTGACGTTGTACATTTTCAGAATGTGTCAATGCATTTGTCGAACAATCTGATCACCCTAAATGGTATTTCGCCAACAGCAGTGTTCAGATGTGAAGTATTTAATTCGATAGGTCAAAAAGTGCTTGAATCTGAAAATGAAGCTACATGTTCTGTTGCCAGCATAGTATCAGGTTATTACTTCTTGAGATTGACTCAGGAGAATAGTGAACATATTGAAGTATTCAAATTTGTGAAATGAGCCATGCAATTCCAACGTATAACTAACAAAAAAAACATGTTTGCAAAAACAAGCAGTTTTCTTTTTCCTGGAATTGGATTTTGGCAATGATTTAATCAGCCGTGTGCAGCGAAAATCATTGTAGTGAGCTGTAAACTCTGATACCATCGAATGACTCTGAACCAACTACGAGTCCAACTCGCGCTGCAGGCCAATCATCTTGATGGCTGAGATGGCGGCTTCGGTGCCCTTATTGCCCAATGAACCGCCACTGCGCGCGTGCGATTGTTCTATGGTATTGTCGGTAAGTACACCAAATATGACCGGCTTCTTGTAGCGCAGGGCCACAGCTTGAATGCCGTGGGCTACACCGCTGCAAACAAAATCGAAGTGTTTTGTTTCGCCTTGAATAACACAACCAAGGCATATTACTGCTTCCACCGCTTTGTTTTCGAACATAAGCTGTGCGCCTGTAGGCAGTTCGAAGCTGCCTGGCACATACACCACCTGTAGGTGGTCGAGTGTGGCACCGCAATCGGTCAATGCTTCCATGCACCCGCGAAGTAGGTTGTCAGTGACCTCACTGTTCCATTCAGAAACAACAATCCCGATGCGCATGCTGCCTGCATCGGGAAGTTGAGATTTGTCGTAATGTGAAAGATTGGCGGTGGCCATTGGCTCAGTGCATCAATCGAATTTTATAACTCCTGAAAAAAATCAGGGCTGCAAGGCGCTGATGTATGCCTGCAACTTTTCTGCTTCGTTAAATTCTTGTGTGCCTTTCTGATAGTTGTCAAGCACATAAGTAAGCAGTGTTTTTGCTTTGTCGTTGTTGCCAATTTCCAGGTATGCTTTGGCGGCCTTCAGGCTATAGAGCGGACCGGTGAAGTCGCGGCTGTCGCTGTTGTTGGCACGCTTAGCGGCTTTGTCGAGCCATGATGCCGCCTGCTCATACTCGCCCAGCATCACATACATATCGCCCACATTGCCCAATGCAAATACTCCCACTGCGTTGTCGTCAAAGTCGGCCTGCTTGAAGTGTTCCAGTGCAGTGGCATAATCAGCCTTGTTGTCGCGGAAGTAAACGCCACAGTAATAATGTGCGCGCTTGCCTGCCGGTGTGCTGCCATAGTTTTCAGCTATGCTCAGGTAGCCCTCAGCACCGTCCTTGCCCATCACGGCATATTCAAGTGAGTCTTTGTCTGCCCAGTAGTCGCACACAAATGCAAGATTGTTGGCTTCAGCCTGTTTGGGTTTTACCAAAAAATACTGGTACGCAAAAAAACCTGCAACAAGAACTGCCACAGCACCTAAGCCTATGGTTACGGCCTTGCGATTTCTGTCAAAAAAACTCTCTGAATTGGCAAGCACCTTTTGTACATCTACAATGGTATCTTCTTTCTGATTTTGTTTAGCCATTTTCTACTTGCTTAAATAAAAATGTATTTACCTTTTTTTTGAAGGGGCGGCAAAAGTAACCGAACCACATCAAAAAAAAAGGCCATCAGGAAACCAATCTTGTGTGCAGTACACGAGCGCCATCCGTTGGAAGTTATTTTTGGCCGATGGCAGCACAACAAAAATCCATTTGCTGCGATCAACTAAGAAATTTCCCTGTATGAACATTCGAGTTATTACCACACTGGCCTTGTTCCTGTGTCTTGTGCAACAAGCATTTGCTCAAAAGAAATATCAAAGCCTGATGTGGGAGATAAAAGCCCCCGGCTCTGACAAACCATCGTACCTCTACGGTACTATGCACGTAAGCGGCAAGATGGTGTTCCATCTGGGCGACCAGTTTTACAGAGCCATAGAGGCTGTAGATGTGGTGGCGCTGGAACTGGAACCGGAAGCCTGGCTACAGGCAATCTTTGACGACAAGGACGGCAGATTTTACCGCAACAGCAGCGGAGGCTGGGACTATGACTATGGCTGGGGTGGCGACTATGACAGCAGCATTCCCAATCTGCGCGACAATTTCAAAGTACACAGCGACATAAGCGAAACCGTGCAGGGCGCGCTGATGTACGACCCCTCGCTGCTCAACTACATGCTTTTCAGGTATGACAACTATGGCTATAGTGCAGACTTTGAAGAAGACACCTGGCTTGATATGTACATATACCAGACAGGAAAAAAAATGGGAAAAGAAACCCTCGGCTTAGAGACGTATGAACAAAGTGACAGCTTTCTGAAACTTGCCCGCAAGGCAGAGCGCAACAACAAAAAGAACAAGAAAAAAAGCTTAGACGAAGGCGACCGAAAAGAACTGGAAGCACTGAGCGACCAGTTGGAACCGGCCTACCGCAAGCAAGACCTTGACCTGATAGACTCGCTCAATAAAAAAACCACCAGTGAAGCTTTTGACAAATACATATTGGTGGAGCGCAACAAAGTTTTTGTACAACAAATGGACAGTGTGATGCGCAGTGGCCGCACCATGTTTGCAGGCATGGGATGCGCCCACCTGCCCGGTGACAGTGGCGTGATAGAAATGCTTCGCACCATTGGCTACACCATAACACCTTACAACAAAGGTGAGCGCAATGCAAAGCGCAGAGAAAAATTAGAGAACACCATCTTCAAACGCAACTACACTAACTACACCACACATGATGGTGAGCTGACCTTCTCAGCACCTTCGGCTGTGTACGACCTGGGCGCAGGCAACAACGGCACCTCATGGATATGCTTAGACATACCGAACGGAAGCAGCTTTATTGTGTATCGTATGAAAACACATGCAGGGCTGCGCGGCCTTACTGACAAGGATATACTGGCAAGCATTGACAGCATATTGTATGAGGCTGTGGCCGGTGACATAGTGAGTCAAAAGAAAATAACGGTGCAGGGATACAACGGATTGGACATAGTAAACAAAACGCGCAGAGGAGACTATCAGCGCAAGCAACTCATCATACTACCCGAAGAAATACTGCTGCTGAAACTGAGTGCAACGGGCGAAAAGGTGAAAGCAGGATATGGCAATGAGTTTTTCAATTCTTTATCCATCAACCTTGCGAAAAACGAAAAGGTAACTCCATGGCAGTCGCAGGATGGAAGCATACATGTGGAAATACCCGGCCACATAGCCTACTACGAAAGGAAACTTGACCAACCCACTACAAGTGATTTTGAACTGAACGCGCATGATGCTACCAACAACGACTACTTCGTGGCACAGCGATACACCATAGCTGATCCGGACTTCATGGACGAGGATGAGTACGAAGCGAACCGCTTAGCTGATGCCTACCAGGAAGACAACAACCTGAAAGAAGCTTGGCGCAAATACCAATTGCATCAGGGATTTCCAGCGGTGTTGGCCAAAAGCACAGGCTACAATGACCGAACGGTGTACAACCTGTTCGTGATACAAGGCCTGAATTACTGCGCGTTTTCTGCCATGACAACCGACTCGCTCCGGGCCATGAATTATCTGCACAGCGTAAAATTCCGCCTGCCGCAATACAGCAACTGGCAAGAGTTTGCCGATACCACCAACCACTTCCGTGTGCAACTGCCATACGAACAACTACAGGAAGGTGGTGATGACTACTATAGCTGGGACTGGTATGGTGGTGATGAGGATGAAAAGAATGAAATGGAAGGAGCTGAAGGAAGTATATACCTGTCGCCACACGGCTCGCCTGATGTGGTAGAGGTGCAGTGGTGGCTTATGGACCAATTCTCCTGGAGCAACGACTCCATGAAGTATGCACAGCAGGCCGAAGACAACTTTGTGAAAGACCACAAATTCAATGTTGTAAAAAAGAATCTCCAATGGAACCCCAACGGCTTTGAACTTGACTTAGTGGTGAATGATACTTCGTGCACACGTATGTCACAACGCAAGGTGATGCAATACAATCAAAACTATTACCTGCTCACTACATCTTACGACAGCCTACTCGGACCCAGTGAATTTGTAACCAAGTTATTCGATTCATTCACCCCTGCTGATACAACTTTTGCAGTAAACCATTTCAGAAACAGAAACAAAACATTTCTTGAAAATGTATTCAGCACTGACAGCACCACACAAGCCAATGCAGTGGGTATTTGCGGAAGTGTATTCTTCTGCAAAGACGATATGCCACTGGTGCGCGAATCGCTCCACCGCATAGATGAGCTGACCAAAGACGAATACAAGAAAACCGTCCGCAGTGAACTGACTGCAGCATTGGATGAAGACACAACAGATGTAAACATAGCCTGGATAAACAAGGAGTATTACCTGTGGTCTGACAGTGCCAACTACCAGGTAGAACTGCTGAACCAACTGCTGCAGATGCAAACCAAAACATCGTATTCGGCCTACAAAAAACTGATATTGGATGAGCCACCCATACCCGCACCCGGCAAGTATGACAGCTATAGCAGCAACTCGTTCGGAATTGTGGACGACACCTTGAAATTGTGCGCTGCGCTCTTTCCTGAAATGATGCAGTTGAAAACCCTGAACGAGTACGAAAAAGACATCATTGACCTGATAGCTACGTTAGTGGACAGCAGCCTGATGAAGAAAAACATCTATGAAAAAGACCTTGGCACATTAGTGCTGGAAGCAAAAAATGAACTGAAAAGACTCAACAGTTCCGATGAAGACAACTACAACTTCAACACTACAGCATTTTACAACTACATGTCCCTGTTGCAGCCATACCGCGATAGACCCGAAGTAAAAGCACTGTTTGCCAAAGCCTACAACAGCAAGAAAACAAGACTGCTGAAGTCTGTTGCTATGTTCGACCTGCGGCACGATGTGCCTGTACCCGATTCGATTTTCAAAAAAATAGTGACCAATGAAAAACGAATCATTCCGTTGTACAATTCCATGCAGGAAGAAAAGAAAGCAGCACAGTTCCCTGCGGAATATGCGAGCCGCGAAAAACTTGCCGAGGTATATATCAAAAACAAATTTGCCGATAAGTATGAAAAGGAAAAAGGCAAGGTGGACAGTGTGATGCAGATACAGACTTCAGAAAAAATGATTCGCGGAAAAGCCTTTGACGTGTACTACTACAAATACAAATCAAAAAACAGTGACCAGTGGAAGGGTCTCATCTTCGCTTTTGACAAACAAGACACTACCAGCATCTGGCCGCGATTCATAGAACGTACCGTAACCATAGTGCTGGATGAAGACGAGGACGAAGTAGAAGAATTGGACAAAGAATGGAAACGCTTAGTGGAGAGCAACAGGCGCAGTTTCAGATACACCGATGGCGAAAGCACCTCATACAACAGTTGGTATTGAATATTGCAACAACAATTTCAATGCTGAATACCTGGAAAAATTTGATAGCCAATCTCATTTCTTTTGACTGTAAATACTTTAGAATACAACAAGAAATAAATAGTAGCGTGCATATCTTGCAATAGAGTTGAAATGAAAAAAGAAGAAATAAAAAACAATATAAATGATGGCGATAGCTGCAGAGTTATTGAAGGCAGGCATCAAGGCAAATCGGGCACCGTGAGGGATATAAAGACCAGTAAAACAGGTCACATCACCATTACAGTGGTAGAGCAAACGGGAGTGAGATTCAAGACCCTTGCAAAAAGTGTTGTGATTGAAACTGTATAAAACTTATGCCCTTTTGCATGGCACAACTGAAAGTGTCACCTTGAAATCTCGCACAGGAAGCTCAGTATTTACTCCTAATTTATCAGCCATGAAAAAAACAATCTTAGTTGTAGTCGCTGTTGTTACATCCTTCTGTTTGGGCTTCGGACTGAAATCAATCATAACAGCAGACAGCGATGGATCACCTTTGAAGAGAGTGACGGGTATTGGCGGGATTTTTTTTAAATGTCAGGATCCTATCAAGGTGAAGGAGTGGTACAAAAAACATTTAGGATTAAACACTGACGCCTATGGAACAGTATTCGAATGGCGACAAGCAAGCGATTCAACAAAAAGAGGATACTCTCAATGGAGTCCTTTTTCCGACAAGACAAAATATTTTGAACCATCAACCAAACAATTCATGATAAACTACCGTGTTGAAAATTTGGAAGCATTGGTAAGCGAACTAATGAAGGAAGGAGTAACCATAACCGACACCATTGAAACGTATGACTATGGTAAATTCATACACATCATGGATATAGAAGGCAATAAAATAGAACTGTGGCAACCCAATGATATTGAATACGCAAAAATTACCGGTGGAGTAACCAAATAGACTTGCTCAAGTAATTCAATTCTTCCATCCCACAATGCAATACGTTGAATTGACTTAGGCAACACCATTGACACATCAAATTGGAACAAGGAAAAAACATAACGCTCCAAAGACTTCTTCTTTACAATTTTAAAAACTATGAAGAAGCAGAGCTTGTATTTGAAACCGAGCGCATTGTGTGCCTGCTGGGCCACAACGGCAGCGGCAAAACCAACCTGCTGGATGCCATACACTATCTGTGCTTCACCAAAAGTTTTTTCAATCCGGCTGATTCGCAAAACATTACCAGCGGCCACGAGCAAGGAAGCATTGCTGGCGAGTTTGACAAAGACGGCCACCACGAACACATACAGATAGCCCTGCGCAAAAGCCAGCGCAAGGTGATGAAGCGCAACTTCAAAGAATACGACCGCCTGAGCGAACACATAGGCCTGCTGCCTGCGGTAATGCTTACCCCTTACGATATAGCCTTAGTCTGGGAAGGCAGCGAAGAGCGCAGGCGGTTCATAGACTCAGCCATCTCGCAATACTCCCATGCCTACTTAGAGCACTTGGTGCAATACAACCACGCACTACTGCAACGCAACAACCTGCTAAAAACTTTCTCTGCACGTGGCGGCTACCATCCCACTCTGCTCGAGCCCTGGGACGCTCATCTTATACACCACGGCAGTCATCTGCACAGTCAGCGTGCAGCATTTTTGCAATCGTTCGTGCTTGTATTTAAGCAGGTGTATGACACCATAAGTGGTGGAAAAGAATTGCCTGATTTGCTCTATGCAAGCGAGCTGAACGAAAAGAATTTTGAAACGCTGCTGCTTGAAAGCGCTGACAAAGACCGTGTACTGGAACGCACCACCCAAGGCATACACAAAGACGACCTCGACTTTGTGCTTGACGGGCGCACGCTGAAGAAGTATGCCTCGCAAGGCCAGCAGAAGAGTTATCTCATTGCTTTGAAATTGGCCCAGCTTGAATGGATGAAACACAACGCATCGCTCGCGCCCATACTGTTGCTTGATGACGTGTTTGACAAAGTGGACGAACAACGTGTGAAGCAGATGATGCATTGGCTCATTGAAAACCACAGCGGACAAGTATTCATAACCGACACTCACCCTGAGCGCATGCCTGCTCTGCTGAATGAGCTGGGCGCAGGCCACGATGTATGGCAGGTGAGTGATGGCAAGGTAGAACAACAGACTCATCTTATGGCAAAGCCACTACGACTACAGCACTAAGATGTCTGACCGCAAATACACCGACCAAAGTCTGAAACACCTGATAGGTGAAATGCTGCGCAACTCAAACATGGAGCAGCGCTACACCGAAATGGAAATAATACGCTGCTACAACGAA
>JBJXFP010000116.1:0-11211 GCA_046155615.1 Flavobacteriales bacterium
ACTATGTGGTAGATGTTTCGCTTGATTTGGATTTTTCTGAAGCTGCAAAAACAGATGATCTGTCAAAAACAATAGACTATGTGCGTGTAAGTGAAATCGCACATGAACAAATGGCTATACGTGCAAAGCTGATTGAAACAGTTTGTCACCGCATTCACCATTCGTTGAAAGTGGAATTTCCGCAAGCAGAAAAAATATTGGTGCGGGTTACAAAACTCTCCGCACCAATAATTGGTCAGGTAGAAAGTGTGAGTGTAGAGGTGAGCGATTAGTTTCTTCTATATACTGATCGCTCTTCTTCGTCATTATACATACTCACATAACTGTTGTATCGCGACTCAGCCACCTTTCCATTTTCTAATGCATTGATCACAGCACACCCCGGCTCATTTAAGTGCAGGCAATTGTGAAACTTACACTGCGGCAGTAACGCAAAAAATTCTTTGAAGTGATGATGCAGTTCATCTTTGGGCATATCTACGAGTCCGAAACCCTTGATGCCCGGAGTGTCCACTATATAGCCGCCCCACGGCAGTTCATGCATTTCTGCAAAAGTTGTAGTGTGTTGTCCTTTGTTACTGGCTTCTGAAATTTCGCTGATGCGCAGGTCTTTTCCGGGTATCAGGTAGTTCACTATGGACGACTTACCCGTGCCGCTGTGTCCGCTTATGAGGCTCACTTTGTTCTTCAATCCGGACATGAGAAGTTGTAGCGAAGGTTCATCATTTAGCGCTGTGTTCAGACATTCATATCCGATTGCAGAATAGATACGCTGCATATCAGCAACGGCAGCCGGTTCTGCTTTGGTATATAGATCCATTTTATGAAATACGATCATTGCAGGCACATCATAGGCGTCAGCAGTAGCCAGAAACCTATCTATAAATCCAGGAGTAGTTTGAGGACTTTTCAGAGTGACGATAAGAAGTGCCTGATCGAGATTGGCAGCAATGATTTGTGCTTCTTTCGATAGGTTGACAGATTTGCGGATGATGTAATTCTTGCGCTGATGTATTGCAGTGATGCTGCCTTCGCTTTCATTTTCCAAATCAAAATCTACATAGTCTCCTGCTGCAACAGGATTGGTAGTGGTGCGCTCGTCCAACCTGATTTTTCCCCTTGCCTGACAGTGATACATGCCACCGTCTTCACCCTTCACCTCGTACCATTTGCCGGTCGACTTTATTACTATACCAGTCATTTACAAGGAGTGTGCTACAGCAAGCAGTTCAATTTTTACATGTTCCAATTTTTTGCGAAGCGCATCGTTTTCATCTTCTGTGGTGCGCTTGCGCAATGCGTTTTTAGCACCTTCCAGCGTGAAGCCTTTCTCCTTCACCAAGTCATGAATTTTTTCAAACAACTCCACATCCTTTTTAGAATACACCCGGTTGCCGCGCGCATTTTTTCGAGGCTGCAATTGCGCAAATTCCTTTTCCCAAAAGCGGATAAGTGAAGTGTTTACATCAAACATTTCAGCTACTTCACCTATGCTGAAATAGACTTTTTCTATGGTACGATGCACGAGGGGCATGATGGCTAGGGTTGAAATTATCTTTTGGTTTAGGTCTGAAAAGAAAGTGAGCTAAAATATTTGCCACATACATGCTTTGATACTTTTATACAAAGAAAAAAATTGAATTCCATTTATGTTGCAATATCGATGGTAGTTGTTTGCACAGCCGTGAGCGCTTTGGGGCAAGCCGATACGCTTGCGGTGGACACCCTTATTATAGTTGAAGTCAAGGCGCTGTATTCTGAAATGGATTCAACACTGGCTGACAGCGTGGTCAGCTATGCAAGACTTTTTATTGGTAAGCCCTATGCTTATGGCAGCACTTCAGGCAAAAGTTTCGACTGCTCAGGTTACACCCAATTTGTATTTTCCAAACATGACATCCAACTCGCAAGAAGCAGTTCGTCCCAGGCCGAGCAATGTGAAAAAATAAAACCGCGAAAGGCATCGAAGGGAGATCTCATTTTTTTCACCGGCAGAAATAGCAAGAGCAAGAATGTTGGCCATGTAGGCATTGTGACTGAAGTGGATGGTGATCGCATCAGAATGATACATGCCACGGTACATGGTGGAGTGATGGAGGAGTGGTACAACGATTCTGATTACTTCCGCAAGCGTATGCTCTTTGTCGGTCGCATCGCAAAATAAATTGCCTATTGCACCTCCCAATACAGCAGGCAATGGTCGCTGTATTTTTCCATGTAAGTTTTTTGCTGAGCCAGCGTAAGTCCTACCCAACCCTCCACTTTAATATGATAGTTACTACCGTCAGTCCGCTGACCAAGTTCCTTCAGCACCACGGTTTGGCTGCATATCACGTGGTCCAGGTTGCTGTCATATCCACCGGGTTTGCTTAGCCAGGTGGCATCGTGTTGTTTACTGGCCCAGCTAAAGTTGTAGTCGGCCATGAGCGAGGCCACACCTGCTATTTCCTCTTGCATGGTTACACGTTTGTCGCTTTTGCGTTGCGATGGAAATCCCATACCCATAGTATTCAGGTCACCGGCCACTATTACTCTGGCATCGGGCTTTTTTTTGTGTATCGCTTTTGCCATGTTGCTTACTTTGTCTATCATTTCAAAGCGGTTGCCGAAGGCTGATGCATCGGGCCCACTGTCATTGTGCAGGAACAGCAAATTGTACAATTGACTATTGTGACTGAGTGTAAGCAACGCACCGGGCCTCAGAAAGGGATTTCCATTGTCAAATTCTCGTTTCTGTGTAAATGCTGTTTGGGTGAATTTTCCATTGCGTACAGCTACCATTATTTCCTGTGATTGTTTGCCGTCAGTGATGTGGAAGTTGTAGCTTGGAAAATGCTGCCGCATCATCTCCAGCGTATTCAGGCTCTCCGTTTCAAGTATGGTGAATACATCAGGGTTGTGTGTTTTGATTCGATCAGCAACTACTTTGGTGCGCGAGGTGTTGGTTTTGAAATGTTCAATATTCCAGCAGAGTACAGAGTATGCCATGTTGTTGCAGGATTTGTGTTTTAGAATTTATTTAAGGGCAATTTACATGTCATGATGCTGGTGCTCATATAACGAGTATGTAAAATTTCTGGTTAGTTCATTTATCATTACCGTGCAAAGCATCTTTGCTTGCAGAGTTTTTTTTGATTTGCCTACAATCTGCTTTTTTGTAAAAGGTAAAAAATATGAGAATGCAACACAATTTTATTGCTTTGTTGACGTGGCTGCTTTTGGCAGTTGGCACAAATGCACAGACTATATTGAAGAGTGGCCCCATGTTGGGTTATGTTGACATGCGGGAGGCCTGTGTTTGGGTACAAACTGACAGACCATGTAGTCTTCATGTCTATTACTGGAAAAAGAATGAAAAGGACGGATTGATAACTCAAAGTCCATTGATAGTCACTACACAGGCAGAGGAAAATATAGCTCACATGATTCTTGCGTGCTTAGATCCGGGAACTACATATAGTTACACTTTTGATCTGCCTCACTTATTTAAGTCTCCTGTTTATGAGTTCACCACACAAACACTGTGGCAATACCGTACTGATCCACCTGCTTTTCGCGTAGCCACAGGCAGTTGTGCGTACATCAACGAAACGGAATATGACCGCCCAGGTGAGCCCTATGGTGGCGGCCTTCAGATATTTGACACCATTGCAGCACGCAAACCTGACATGATGCTGTGGCTTGGTGACAACATATACCTGCGCGAGGTGGACTATGGCAGCCGCAGTGGAATCATTCACCGTTACAATCACACACGGGCGCAGCCTGCGTTGCAAAAGTTGTTGAGCACTTGTCCGCAATACGCCATCTGGGATGATCATGATTATGGCCCAAACGATGCTGATGCCAGTTATGTGCACAAAGACTGGACTTTGGAAGCTTTCAAAATGTATTGGGCAAATCCATCTTACGGCATACCTAATACGGATTGTGAAAACACCATCGCCACACAATTCACATTTGTCGATGTCGATTTTTTCTTGCTTGACAATCGCACCAACAAAGTGGTGCCCGGCATTCAATATACTGACAGCAGCACGGTACTCGGTCGCGAACAAGTTGACTGGCTCATACAAGCCCTTAGATACAGCCATGCACCATTCAAATTGGTTGCCATTGGCAGCCAATTTCTCAATCCAGTGGCCAAGTTCGAAAATTATGCCTGCTATGCAGCAGAGCGCCAACTGATACTTGACGCTATTGACAAGAACAACATAACAGGAGTCATTTTTTTGACAGGTGATCGGCATTGTGCTGAGCTGAGCGAATTGAAATTGCCAGGCGGCAACATGGTGTACGACCTTACCACTTCGCCCCTCACAAGCAAAGCTTACGACAATACCAAAGAAGAAAACACGCTACGAGTAGAAGGCACCTTGGTATCAGAAAGAAATTTTGCAACGCTTGATTTCAGCGGGCCACTGAAGAAAAGAATACTCACCATCTCGCTTTGGAACAACAATGGTGAGCTAAAATGGAAAAGAGAAATTGAGCAAAACTGATATTGAATTCGACACTTAAGTCGGGTACAAGCGGAATCACAAATAATTTTAGAACCTTCATTCACCATCATCTGCACCAAATGCTTCGACATCTGCATATCTGCAACTATGCCCTTATTGATGAAGTGGATCTTCACTTTAGCAAGGGCATGACTGCCATCACCGGGGAGACAGGCAGCGGAAAATCTATATTGCTTGGTGCTTTCGGGTTGCTATTGGGTGAGCGTGCAGTCATAGCATCTATCAAGAATGCAGAAGAGAAATGCGTGGTGGAAGCCGAGTTCGACATTTCCAATTATGGGCTGCAACATTTTTTTGAAACCAACGATTTGGATTATGAAAGCTATACCCACATACGCAGGGAAGTAAATGCTTCAGGCAAAAGCCGGGCATTCATCAACGACACACCTGTACAGTTGCAGGCATTGCGTGCACTGAGTTCGTTGCTGGTTGACATACATAGTCAGCATGAAAATTCGCTGCTAAGCACACAACAGTTCCAACTGGATACCGTGGACACGCTTGCAGGAAATCAAAAACTACTGGATGATTATCGCACACTGTTTGTCACTTACACAACAAAAAAGAAATGGCTGGAAGAGGCAATACAGAATGAACAAAGACTAAAGCAGGAGTTGGACTATCTGCAATTTCAACTTCGCGAGCTACAAGCTGCTGATCTGGAAAAAATTGATCAGCATGCCATGGAGCAGCAATTGGAAACACTGAACCATGCTGAACAAATAAAGCAACAACTCATTGAAGCAGTGAGCACAATGGGTGATGAAAAGCATGGTTTGCTGCTTGCATTGGCCAAAGTACGCTCAGGCCTGCAAAAAATGTCGGGCCTCAACAACACTTTGCAAGAATTTGCTCAGCGTACAGAAGCATGTTACATAGAGCTGCGCGAATTGATGCGCGAACTGGAGGGATATGAGAACTTGGTTCAAATTGACGAAAAGCATCAAGCTCAAATCAGTGAAAAGCTTTCGTTACTCTATCATTTAGAGCAAAAGCACGGTATGAAGGGAGTAGCCGATCTGTTAGCGTTGCTCCAGCGGTTGGAGGCCAAGTGTGCTGATTTTGAAAACATGGACGAGCGTATTGCAGCCACACAAACGGAAGTTGACTCAATGCATGAAGCTTTGCTTAACAAAGCAAGTTCCCTAACCAAGACACGTGTTAAGGCCAAAGAACTTGTGCAGAGCGAGGCGGAACGCTATTTCAAATCATTGCAACTGAGCCATGCTCAACTCAAGGTAACACTAGAACCAGCCCACATACTTGGCGAAAATGGATCCGACCTAATCACGTTTTTGTTCTCGGCCAACAAGGGCGGAGCATTGCAACCCCTGAAGCAAGTAGCAAGTGGAGGCGAGGTGGCGCGCCTCATGTTGGCATTGAAAGCCGCTATAGCCAGCCACAAGAAGCTGCCACTGCTCATACTGGATGAAATAGATCAGGGCATAAGTGGCGAAGTAGCTATGAAGACCGGAGAGGTGCTTAGCGGCATTAGCACAAATATGCAGTTGCTCGTCATTACCCACCTGCCTCAGATTGCCGGAAAGGCCGCCCACCACATCAAAGTTTCAAAACATGTAAGTGATAACGCTACTACCACTCGTGTGCAGCCAATAGCAGGCGAAGAGCGCATCAACGAACTTGCTGAAATGCTTAGTGGAAAAACATTGACAAAGGCGGCCATCGCCAATGCGCGCGAGCTCATGGTTAGGTAAACACAGCCAATAGATTCAATATTTTTCAGTTCTGAAGAATGAATACATAAGTCAGATAGCTGAAGAGAATATTTTTTTTTCATTTCGCCAGAGCATTCTATATTCGCCCCGCTTTTAGACATAACGAGGTAAAATGAGAAAGGGGTCAAAAGCCCCTTTTTTCGTACCCCGAACTCTGGCAGCCGGCAGCTAAGTGCAGCATGATAACCAAAGAACAAATCATACAACTGATTGAAGAGAAAATCACTGGGACCGACATCTTCATAGTAGAAGTAAACGTGCGCCCCGGAAACCACATCGATGTAACCCTCGATGCAGACACTGCTGTCAGCATAGAACACTGCACCGAAGTGCATCGCCACATACTCAAAAATATTGATCGCGAGTTAGAAGACTACGCCTTGGAAATATCATCGCCTGACCTCGGCAAGCCGTTGCGTCATTATCGCCAATACATGAAAAACATAGGCCGTGGCATATCGGTAAAAAAACAAGACAACACACGCATAGAAGGTACGCTGATGAATGCCGGAGACAATGGCATCGTCATACACCAGCGCTCACGCCAACCCATACCGGGCCGCAAAGCCAAACAATGGGTTGATGAGAACACTGAACTAAGCTATGCAGACATTAAAGAAACAAAAATTGTGATCAGCTTCAAATGAATCATCAAATCAATTTGCAGTCGATCACGCATGCAATAAATCACCAAATCAACAAACACGAAATATGAAAGGAATCAATTTGATGGACGCCTTCTCCGACTTCAAAGAGTTGAAGAACATCGACCGCGAAACAATGAACCGAATCCTTGACGACACCTTCCGCAGTATGATACTCAAGCGCTGGGGAGCAGATGATGGTTTCGACATCATCATAAACCCCGATCGTGGCGACCTTGAGATAATACGCACCCGCAAGGTGGTAGAGGATGGCGAACTCGAAGACGAGGTAGCAGAAATAGAAGTGTCGCAGGCGCACAAAATCGTGGACGACCTTGAAGTAGGAGAGGAGCTTATCGAAGAAATAAAAATCGAAGACTTCGGCAGGCGAAACATTTTGGCTATGCGCCAGAATCTGCAATCCAAAATCACAGAACTGGAAAAGGATCACCTGTACAAAAAATACATGGATCGCGTGGGCGACATCATCTCAGGCGAAGTGTATCAGATTTGGAAAAAGGAAATGCTGGTGCTGGATGATGAAGACAACGAGTTGGTACTGCCCAAGGAAAACCAGATACCAACTGACTTCTACAAAAAGGGCGATACCATACGCGCTGTAGTTTACAAAGTAGAAATGCGCAGCAACACGCCCCAAATTATACTTAGCCGCACCGCCCCGGAGTTTTTGGAAAAACTTTTCGAGCAGGAAGTACCTGAAGTATTCGATGGCCTTATTACCATCAAGAAAATAGTTCGTGAGCCTGGTGAACGAGCCAAAGTAGCGGTAGAAAGCTATGATGACCGCGTGGATCCAGTTGGCGCATGTGTAGGGGTAAAAGGTGCACGCATACATACAATAGTGCGTGAATTGCGCAACGAGAATATAGATGTGATTCAATACACATCCAACGAGACATTGATGATAACTCGCGCCCTTGCGCCAGCTAAGATTAGCAGCATCAATATTGACAAGGAAAAGGGAACGGCCGATGTATTTCTCAAGCCCGATCAGGTGTCGCTTGCCATTGGCAAAGGAGGAAACAACATCAAGCTTGCGGGTCGCCTCACAGGTTTTGAGTTAGATGTATATCGCGAAAATGAAACTGACATTGATGATGTTGATTTGGAAGAATTTTCAGACGAAATCGATGCATGGATCATTGATGAGCTAAAGGGTATTGGTTGCGATACTGCTCGTGCAGTGCTCGAAATTCCGAAAGAAGATTTGGTGAAACGTACCGACCTTGAAGAAGAAACTGTGGAAGAAGTATTGCGAATCCTAAAGGCTGAATTTGAATAATGTCTAAAAAGGACTGAGAGAAAAAATAAAAAAAAGGCCCTGCTTACGGGATGTAGGCAGGGCTTATTTATTTCAATGTTGCTGAAATTTTAAACCATTTCTGATAGGTTGTTCAATCGGTAGTAGTGCTTCACATCTTTTATAGAGGAAGGTCGCGTTACATATTCTTCAAATTCTTTTCTGAAGTGGCGAATGGCTGCGGCCACTGGCCATGCAGCGGCTTCTCCAAGCGGGCAAATTGTTTTACCTTCTATTTTGCTTTGAATGTCCCAGAGCAAATCCACATCAGCAAGACTTCCTTTTCCATCCAGAATTTTGTGAAGAATCTTTTCCATCCATCCTGTTCCTTCTCTACATGGCGAACATTGACCACAACTTTCATGGTGATAAAAACGTGTGAAAGTGTAAAGGTTCTTTACAATGCTGGTGTCTTCATCCATCACGATGAAACCGCCTGAACCAAGCATAGTGCCGGTTGCAAAACCACCATCACCAAGGCTTTCATAAGTCATCAGCCGTGGCTCGCCTGCTGCAGTTTTCAGTATCAATTCGGTAGGCAGTATTGGAACAGATGAGCCACCTGCAACAACCGCTTTCATTTTTTTACCGTTGCGAATACCTCCGCAGTATTCATCTGAATAAATGAATTCTTCAACCGGAACGCCCAATTCAATTTCATAAACACCGGGCTTGTTGATGTGGCCGCTGGCTGAAATCAATTTTGTGCCTGTGCTTTTTCCAATTCCAATGGCAGCATAGGCAGCACCGCCATCCTTGATAATGGGTATCACTGCAGCAATAGTTTCTACATTATTGACTACTGTTGGACAACCATACAATCCTGCCACAGCAGGGAATGGGGGTTTGATTCGTGGATTGCCGCGTTTGCCTTCGAGTGATTCAAGCAGTGCAGTTTCTTCACCGCAGATGTACGCCCCCGCGCCTATCTGCACATAACAATCATGGTCAAAACCTGAGTTCAGAATGTTCTTGCCAAGCAGGCCTGCTTCATACGCTTCAGCAATAGCTGCTTCAAGAATGCGTGCTACATAAAAGTATTCACCTCTTATATATATGTAGGATGATTTTGCACCAAGTGCATAGCTCGATGCAATCATTCCTTCAATCAGCAGATGAGGGATGCGCTCCATCAGGTAGCGATCTTTGAATGTGCCTGGCTCGCTTTCGTCTGCATTGCAAACCACGTAGCGCGGAACGCCTTCGGGCTTCGCAAGGAAACTCCACTTCATTCCGGTAGGGAAGCCAGCACCACCACGACCACGAAGGCCGCTCACTTTCACTTCCTCTACTATTTGTTCGGGAGTCATTTGTTTCAATGCTTTTTCCAAAGCAGAGTAGCCACCGTGTTGACGATAAACACTGAGTGTGTTAATGCCCGGCACGTTATCGTGTTCTAAAAGTAGTTTTCTTCCCATAACTTTTACAGAGCAATCATTTCATCCTTCGTATAAACCCTTCTTCTTCCATCCTCTTTCATCTTTTCTAAAAGCGTATCTACTTTTTCCATTGTAAGGTTTTCATAGTAATCACCACCGCATTGAAGCATAGGTGCCGTGCCACATGAGCCAAGGCATTCCACCGTTTTCAGTGTAAACATTCCATCGCTGCTTGTTTCACCTTCTTTGATGTGTAGCTTTTTTTCAATGTGCCTCACCACATCTTCTGCACCCATCAGCC
Organism: Flavobacteriales bacterium; assembly: GCA_046155615.1. Lineage (GTDB taxonomy): Bacteria > Bacteroidota > Bacteroidia > Flavobacteriales_D > Sanyastnellaceae > JANNVZ01. The sequence goes on from JBJXFP010000116.1 coordinate 9,905, forward strand.
AGCAGGAAGACGTACGACAAACTTCCAGCACACATTTCCCAACAGGTTTAAGGTTGAACATGGAATAAAACGATGCCACTTCATAAGCTTCGATAGGTTGTATCTGAAGCAATGATGCAACGTAGTCCATAGCTTTTGGTGAAAGCCATCCATCAAATTCGGCTTGAGCTAAATGCAGAAGCGGAATCAAGGCACTTTTTTGTTTTCCGTCTGGATATCGTTTGATTATTCGCTGCGCTGTGGCAAGCATTTCGTCTGAAAATTTATATTCTCTTGAATCTGTCATAGTGTTATGCATCGAGTTCTCCTGCTATCACATTCATACTACTCATAGTCAAAATGGCATCGCTCAGCATTCCGCCTTTTATCATTTCGGTGTAGGCTTGATAATAAATGAAGCATGGTCTGCGCATATGCAAGCGATATGGCGTGCGACCACCATCACTTATTAAGTAGTAACCAAGTTCTCCATTGCCACCTTCTACAGCATGATATACTTCTCCTTTGGGAACATCAGTTTCACCCATCACTATTTTGAAGTGATAAATGAGTGCTTCCATTTTGCTGTACACATCTTCTTTCGGAGGCAAGTAAAATTCAGGAACATCTGCATGGAATTTTCCATCGGGCATGTTCTTGATAGCTTGCTCAATGATGCGCATGCTCTGCCACATTTCTTCCATTCGTACCATGTAGCGATCGTAAGTATCGCCATTGGTTCCCACAGGAATATCAAATTCAAAATCCTGATAAGAGGAATATGGATTCATCACACGCACATCGTAGTCAACTCCGGCAGCGCGAAGATTGGGGCCGCTGAAACTGTATTCCAATGCACGCTCCGCGCTGATGGATCCACCTTTCATCGTTCTGTCCATGAAGATGCGATTGCGCGTAACCAAAGCGTCAAACTCCTTCAGGCCCTTTGGAAATTCTTTCATGAATGCATGAAGTTTCGCCCATGCCTTTTCATTGAAGTCGCGTTCCATTCCGCCTATACGACCAATGTTGGTAGTCAAACGTGCACCACAGATTTCTTCAAATATTTCGTAGATTTTTTCTCTCCATTGGAACAAATAGAGGAAGCCCGTCATGGCACCAGTATCTACTGCAATAACCGTATCGCACACGATATGGTCAGCTATGCGCGAAAGTTCCATGATGATAATACGCATGTATTGTGCGCGCTTTGGTACTTCGCAGCCTATCAGTTTTTCTACCGTCATGTGCCAGCCCATGTTGTTGATAGGCGATGAGCAGTAGTTGAGTCTATCTGTGATTGGAGTAATTTGATTGTATGGTCTGCG
>JBJXFP010000124.1:0-13518 GCA_046155615.1 Flavobacteriales bacterium
AGAAAAATTCGGAGGTGTGCAAGTCATAATTCGGCCTCCGGTGCGTTCGCTGCCTTCATAAATAGCTATGCGCAGTTTGTTACCTTTTTTCTTCCACTTCTTCAGCAGGTTGGGGTTTGCTGCGTCTGCATTCAGCAAGCGCCATGCGCTGTAGATGCCGGCTATGCCGCCACCAATTACTACAATGTCATAATCTGTTGTTGCTTGAGCCATATTCTTATTTATTTATTGATTTCTAATTGTTGGATTAAAGATGAGTAGCTATGTCGGTGATTTCATGAAAACAGAAAGATTGAGAATTTCACTCTACACTTATGCTATCTCCAGTCTCCTATTTGTTCTCACCCAATCCTTACAGGTTTAGCAGCGGGTGGTGCATACAGCGGGTTGTAGTAAGGTGGCTCAGGTGTGAAGTCGATGTCCACCACTATTACTTGTGGTATTTTGTTCTTGTCTGCATCCTTCACGGCATCGGCAATTGCTTTTTTGGCTTCTGCTGTTGTCTTCACACGATAAGCTTTTGCGCCCAATCCCTCGGAGTACTTTACTAAATCTGGCGCTCCCAATTGATAAAGCTTGTCGAATACAGGCGCCTTTATGTTTGGATAAAAGTGAGTCATGCCCTGGCTTACCATGCGCAGGTTGTTGTCGTTCAGCACAATGTAAATGGCACCAGTACCATAGTGCCGGGCTGTAGAAATCTCGTTGCCATGCATGAGGAAGGCGCCATCACCCGTTACTGCAACGCAGGTGGATTTGGGTCTTCCCATTTTGCCACCTATCACTGCGCCTACGGCAAATCCCATCGGCCCCATGCTCAGTGCTGAGTAAATATTCCATGGTTTCTTCACTACTAAGTAATGGTTAGTCCAGCCAACGCAGTTACCCGCATCCACGAAGATGTGTGTTTCTCTTTCCTTGTCCAAAGTTTCTTGAATGCAACGCATCAGTGCAGCCGGTGCTATAGGATCGGTATTGCTCGCGTATTGCTTGGGGTCGGTGTAGGGCGAGTAAGTTTTCTTGATGACTGCTACGGCTGTTTTATTTCTTTTTGCCTGACTCGCATTGTGCAAGGTGCGGTGTTCTTTGCTACCCATCATGGAGCGCATACCATGCACGAACGAGGCGGCCTCACCCACTACACCCATCCTGAGCGGATAGCAGCGACCCAGTTTGCTTTGCTGCACGTCCACCTGATAAAATTCGCCATTGGATGGCAGCAGCATGGGAGAATACAGCATGGTGGCTAATCCGCCAAGCGATGAGCCAAGCACCAATATGTAATCGAATACGGGTTCGCCTTTGGGCGCATTCAGCCAGTAGTATGGCCACACACAACTGGCACAGCCAAACACGCGCAACGACATAGGATGATCTTCAGGGAAAATGCCTTTGGCATCAGGGGTTGTCATCACCGGCACGCCATAGTAGTCCACTATTTCCTCCAGCGACTTGAGGGCGCGGGCCGAGAAGGTGCGGCAGCCATTGCCTAAGAATATGAGTGGTCTTTTTGCCCTGGAAAGCTCTATCAATATTGGCAACACTTCATAGTCCGATACACGATTGCGGGAAACGCGGTATTGAGAAGTCTCTTTGGCCAATGCTGCTGTTGACGGAATGGGCATGGAGCCTACGTTAGCCGGCAGGCTGATGTGCACCGCTCTGCGAGGCAGACTCATCGCGGTCCTGATAGCTGTTTTGATCAGCGTACCTGCTTCCACAGGTTCCTGCACTATCACACTGTATGAAGTGCCCGCTGTGTACACCGCATCAACATCGAGTGAGGTGTCGCACCCTTCCTGAAGCCAGCCCAAACCAAACGCTGCCTGTGGCACCTCACCAGTAAGCAGAAAGAGTCCGCTGCCATCGTTGTTCGCATTCATCAATCCGGTCAGCGCATTGGTAGCGCCAGGCCCGCTGGTCACCATTACGGTGCCCATCCTGCCGGTGGTGCGGTAAAATCCATCTGCCATGAATGCCGCACCTGTTTCATGCTTGCATACTATGCTCTTGAAATCATCTTGCCGCACGGCCAATTCAGCCAGCATACTCATGTAGGCCGCACCGGGTATCTGAAAGATGTGGTCGGAGCCTTCGAGCTTCAGGTAGTGAAGCAATTCCTCATTCACTGTAATCTCCAGTGGTGTGGGAGTGGCGCCTGCGGGTGCTTTTGACTTTTTCGGAGTGGTCTTTGACTTTGCTGCCGCTTTCTTAGAAGCTGTGGCTGGCGCGGCTTTCGCTACTTTCTTTTTCTTTAAGGCCATAAGGTTTGGGTTTAGATAATACCGCAGAGGTGTTACTCTTTGGCAAACCAAAAGAAGGTGGTTTGCTTATTCGTTCCAAGAAAAAGTAGATTTGGTATCGATCTCGCAACATTGGAATCAGACAAAACCAAAAATCCATTACTGCCTTTTACATAAGCTGTACTTGGAATTTTTACTACAGATCTTTCACCCAAATATTTTCTGAAACAACTCGTCCACTTTAGATACTGTGGTTACGCGCACGTTTTGTTTTGGTGCGTGGGTCTGTTTGCCAAAGCCTGATATGAATATTTCTTCGAAGCCCAACTTGGCTGCCTCCTGTATGCGCTGATCCACACGAGCCACGGGCCTTATCTCGCCACTGAGGCCTACCTCACCTGCAAAGCATGCAAGGCGCGGAAGGGCAATGTCCTCATTGCTGCTGAGTATGGCGGCTATCACTGCCATGTCCATGGCGGGGTCTTCCAGCCGCAGGCCACCTGCTATGTTCAGGAATACATCCTTCATTCCAAGTCTGAAGCCGCAGCGTTTTTCTAAAACAGCGAGCAACATGTTGAGCCTGCGCAAATCATAACCCGTGGTGCTGCGCTGCGGTGTGCCATACACTGCTGTGCTCACTAAAGCCTGTATCTCCAGCAACATGGGGCGCGCGCCTTCCATGCCTGCTGCTATGGCTGTGCCACTGAGCTGATCACCTTGTGTATGTATAAGCACCTGCGATGGATCGGGCACCTGCACAAGGCCTGCGCCCTGCATTTCATAGATGCCCAATTCGCCAGTACTGCCAAAGCGATTCTTGTGCGCGCGCAGCAACCTGTACAAATGATGCCGGTCGCCTTCGAACTGCAGTACCGTGTCCACCATGTGCTCCAGCACCTTGGGGCCGGCTAATGTTCCCTCCTTGGTGATGTGACCAATGAGTATGATGATGGTGCCTGTTTCCTTGGCCGCCTTCATCAGCCGTGCTGCGCACTCGCGCACCTGCGATACACTGCCCGGAGCGCTTTCAATGGTTTGTGTGGCTAAGGTTTGTATGGAGTCCACTATCAGCAGATGTGGCTTCACCTCAGCAAGGTGCATGAGTATGTTCTCCAGCGAGGTTTCCATCAGCACAAGGCAGCGATCGTTGTGCATGCCCAATCGCTCCACACGCATGCGTATCTGCTCTTCGCTTTCCTCACCACTTACATACAACACCTGCATGTTGAGTTGCTGCAAGGCGACTTGCAACATGAGTGTGCTTTTGCCTATGCCCGGCTCGCCACCAAACAGTATGAGGCTGCCCTGCACAAGGCCTCCGCCAAGTACGCGGTTCAGCTCGCCATCTACCACATCAATGCGCTTGAGTTCGCCCGCCTGCAAAGCATTGGCCGGTTGAGGCTTGCTTACACGTTGTGTGGTTTTGGTGGCTATGCCGTTGGTCTCCACCTTTTGTATTACCTCTTCGGCAAAGGTGTTCCACTCGCCACATGATGGGCACTTGCCAACCCACTTGACCGACTGGGTGCCACAGCTCTGGCAGAAATATGCGGTGCGTACTTTACTCATTGTACTGAAGGGTGGCGAATGTATTGGTATCGCAGAGATGCGCTGAGTTAGGCGCAGAGAATCACTGAGATGATGGCAGGTAATAAAAATGAAAAATAAAAATGATTGAGAAGTGAAACTTCAATGTGCATATACCTTATGCAAATGGTACCATTTGCGGTGGGTGACAACGGTACCATTTGGAAAGATGCAGGTCGCCACACCACATCGTGACAAGTTAGTGGCCACTGCGTGGAAAGCCCTCAAAGGTGGAAGGCACTGGCTAACTTCGCATAAGCCGCACACGAAGCCAGCGCCATTTGGAGATACATCGCAGTAGGCCCGGGGCTGGTATCAGCCTGTTTGTAATACATCGCAATGTGGTTATCGGCAGCTACAGGCGGTCTGTAATGTCTCGCAGAGTGGCTGTTGTTTGCTACAGCGGGTCTGCGAGACATTTCTTTAGACATATAGTCTGCCCCAATGGGTCTGTGAGGTATTGCATCGGTCATGTTGTCTGCTCCATCCACGCTGCGAGGTTTTGCAGACCCGATGGGGTAAGCTGCAGGTGGGGTGTTGGGTATTGTGAAGGGGGTTGGGCATAGGGTTTTGAATGAAAATGACCGGAGCATAGCTACCCACACACCCCAAAGAAAAACCCGCCCTGATTTCTCAAAGCGGGTTTTGTATTTAAACACAGTTTGCAACCTGTCAATTTGCAAACTGCCTATTTCTAAAAATCAATGCCCATGCTCGCCCGGCTTCAGTGGCACCACCTGCGGCACAAAATCATCTTCGTGCTCAGGGTTGCTGTAGTCATAAGCCCAGCGGTGCACCTCAGGTATAGCACCCGGCCAGTTGCCGTGCATGTGTTTAACAGGCGTGGTCCACTCCAGCGTATTGCTGCCCCATGGATTTTGCGAAGCGGGTTGTCCGTAGAATATGCTGTGGAAAAAATTCAGCAGGAAAATAATCTGACCCAAACCACCCACTATCGCAAACACCGAAATCATCGGATTCAAATCCATAACCCAGTCCAAAAACTCGAACTCGCTGTAATCATAATAGCGCCTTGGTGCACCCGCCATACCCACAAAGTGCATCGGGAAGAATACTCCATAGGCACACACCAATGTGATCCAGAAGTGAAGGTAGCCCATCTTGTTATTCATCATCCGGCCAAACATCTTAGGGAACCAGTGATATACACCGGCCATCATACCAAATATCGCACTCATACCCATCACAATGTGGAAGTGAGCCACTACGAAGTAGGTGTCGTGCACATTCACATCCAGCGCAGAGTCAGCCAGAATGATACCCGTAAGACCACCGGTAATGAAGGTGCTCACAAGTCCAATTGAAAACAGCATTCCCGGAGTGAACCGGATATTGCCCTGATACAGCGTAGTGATATAGTTGAAGGCTTTAACGGCCGAAGGAATAGCAATGAGCAGAGTTGTAAATACAAACACAGAACCCAGAAATGGATTCATGCCAGTTATATACATATGGTGACCCCACACTATGAACGACAGGAAGCCGATGGCCAGAATAGAACCCACCATCGCCTTATATCCGAATATCGGCTTGCGCGAGTTGGTAGCAATTATTTCAGAAGAAATACCCAGCGCAGGCAACAACACAATGTACACCTCGGGGTGACCAAGAAACCAGAACAAGTGCTGGAACAGCAACGGTGAACCACCGGTGACATCAAGCGTTTCACCCTGTATATGAATATCACTCAGGTAAAACGCAGTACCAAAACTGCGGTCCATAAGCAGCAGCACAGCCGCACTTACAAGCACAGGGAATGACAATACACCAAGTATGGCAGTGACTAATAGCGCCCATATAGTAAGGGGCAGGCGACTCATGCTCATTCCTTTGGTGCGCAGGTTGATGATGGTCACTATGTAATTCAGGCCACCCAAAAGCGCAGAGGCAATGAAGAAAATCATGGATACAAGCCACAGCGTCATCCCCATGCCACTGCCCGGCATAGCCTGCGGCAATGCACTGAGAGGAGGATATATAGTCCAGCCACCACTGGCTGCGCCACCCTCCACAAACAATGAGGCGAACATGATAACACTGGAAATGAAAAATGCCCAGAACGAAAACATGTTGAGAAAACCACTGGCCATATCGCGTGCACCACATTGCAGTGGCACAAGCAGGTTGGCGAATGTTCCGCTGAGACCACCTGTAAGTACAAAGAACACCATGATGGTTCCGTGTATCGTAACAAGCGACAGGTATGCGTTCTTATCAAGTATGCCATCAGGCGCCCAGCGGTCGCCAAGGAAGAAATTGAGAACCCCAAACTTCTCGCCCGGCCAGCCAAGCTGCAAACGGAAAAAAATAGAAAGCGCCACCGCAACCACACCCATGAAAATGGCTGTGATTAAGAATTGCTTGGAAATCATCTTGTGGTCTTCGCTGAAGATGTACTTCCTTACCCAACTCTCCTGGTGATGATCGTGTGCGTGTGCTGTTGCTCCCATGTTATATGGTCAATATTTTCTTGTTCTTGATTCGTCTTATTTTATCGGTGCCATGGTATTCATGGCAGTGGCAGAGGTGTCTTTTGCGACAGGCTCAGCTACTTCTTTAGCTGGCTCGGCCTTGGCAACAAATGTCTTTTGTGTAGCGAGCCATGCCGCATAATCCTCAGGGCTTTCCACTACTACTTTCATTTGCATGTTGAAGTGCGCAGCGCCACACACCTTGTTGCAAAGCAATATGTAATCAAACGATTCATTGCTCAGCTTCTGGCGCATTTCTTTGGTAGTAATAGTAGGCGTCATTTTGAAGCGGGTTGGCATACCGGGCACCGTATTCATCTGTGCACGGAAGTGAGGCATATAAGCTGAGTGTATCACATCCTGTGAGCGGAATATGAATTCCACTTCCTGCCCGAGTGGTAAGTGCATTTCTCCTTTTACAAGGTTGTCATCAGCACCACTATCCCAGTCGCTTACTCCTGCTCCGGTAAGGCCTTCATTCAAGTCCAGTATGCGCTGCTTGTGACGTTGCAGTCTGAATATTCTATCCTCTATCACTTCTATCTGGCTTGCTGGCATCAGATGGGTTGTATCATTTTTCAAAGACAATTCGCTGGCCTCTATCTCCGCATCTATTGCACTTATTTTTTTCCTGATTTCATCTTTGGTTACCAGACCCAGCGCATTCTCACCACTTATAAGATTGAAGTTGCTTGCACCAAACACTTTGTCTTGGCCAGCGTAGCGCGCAGTCCAGTCAAATTGTCTTGAGAACAATTCTATCTGCAAAGCACCGGGTGAGGCAGGGCCTGTTATCTCTTTCCAGGTTATCAATCCATACACTATCACAATAGCCATAAAAACACCTGGTACACCTGTCCAAATCATTTCAAGAAAATTGTTGTGGACTACAAACTCCGCCTTCCTGTCTTTGCGGTAGTAGAAGCGCCATGCGGTAAGGAAGAGCATCGCATTCATAATGAAGAAGGCGATGGTGATAGCCCACATGTTGAACGACATCAGCCAGTCCACATCTACACCATGCTTGCTGGCAGGTTCGGGCAGGTAATCGCCATACTTGATATATAAAATAATGGTAGCTAAAAAGAATACGCCCATCCACAACAACATGAGGTTTGCATTCAGTTTGTTGTCAGCCGGTGAAATATCTTCTTCTTTGGTTTTGCGAAGCGCACGGCTCAGGTCATACACTTTGGTCAATTGCACAATGGCTATGATCGCAAGTATGACAACAAGTATTATCAGCAGTTTCATATCTCTATCGCGTTATCTCTGGTAACTATTCGAACTTCTGTTTCTTCTATTGAATATCAAATGTGGTGGTTCTCACTCTCGTTCAGGTAGGGATGGTTGATGGGTATTAGCCTGGCCTTGGTGAGCGCCTTGGTAACTATGAAAATGAACAAACCAAGGAAGCCCAGGAACATGCCGAATGTGAATACCCAGTGCATGATGTGTTCGCCTGTGCCTGCATGGTGTCCCATCTCATGGCCATGGCTGGTGCCCGGCACCACTGCCATCCACAAATCCAAAAAGTGTGTGATGAAAAGAATGGAACCTACACGTATCAAAAACTTTGGATTGCGTTTGGCATCGCGCGCTATCAGTGTGTAGAAGGGCAGAGCAAAGTTTGCAAAGAACACAAACCACATCATGCCCATATAGTTCTCATAACGCTCCTGGAAATAAGTCACTTCTTCGGGAATGTTGCTGTACCAGATAAGCATGTATTGACAGAAGTAGAGATAACTCCACAACATGCTCACGGCAAAAATCCATTTGCCCATGTCGTGTATGTGCGAGTCATTCACCTTGCTCATGTAGCCTTTGCCTTTCAACCAGAGCAGAAGCATCGTTGCGAAAATCATACAGGTAACCCACATGCCGCTGAATACATACCAGCCATACATGGTAGAGAACCAATGCACGTCAATAGTCATCAACACATCCCAAGCTATGGTAGAGCTGAATACTGCAAAGAACACAAGAAACAAAGCTCCTCTTCTGTGTTGCATGAGGTGGTGTTCTACACTGTATGCACTGTCTTCCTGAACAGACCATTTGCGGAAGTAATGCGCAAATCCCAAAAAGATGCCCCCGTAAATAAATATGCGCAACCAGAAAAACCATGGTGACAGATAAGGTTGTTTGCCTGCGATGATTGCATCGTATTGATTGGTATTGGCAGGATCCATCACCCCATCATGCATCCAGTGATACAGGCCGTGCCCATGAAACTGACCGATGAGGAGTATAAGTGCAATAGTGGCAAACCCGATGGGTACATAGCTGAACATAGCCTCGAAGATGCGCTTCAACTGAGACGACCAGGCTACCTCTGCGGCATACTGCACTGCATAAAAGAACAATGCTCCAAGAGCAACCGCAAAGAAGAAGAACGAACAAATGAGCAATACTGCCCACCAGTAATTGTGTCCGTGAGATTGGTCTGTAAACCATCCTACAATGGATGCCAGTGCACCAAAGCCCATGAGCATGAATGACCATGTTTTGGTTTTAGCAGGAAGTTCAAAATGCAGTTTATCGTGTGCCATGAAGGTCGTTGGTGCGTTTGAAAAAATTCTTCTTATCTATTCAGGTTACTTTATAGTGTATCTGGTTCAGCAGTTGTTCCGGAAACTTTCTTAAGTCCATTTGCATCGAATTCAGGTTCTGTTACACCTTGTTGCAGACACTTCACATATTCTATCACCTGCCAGCGCTCCAATTGATTCATTTGTGAGGCATGTTGTCCCATCAAACCCTTGCCATAAGTAATGGTGTGGTACATCTTGCCCTCAGGCAGGTCTTTCAACTTAGAAGCATAGTCAGGAATACCTTGTATGTGGCCGTTCTTTGATATAGCACCATCACCATGGCCTTCTTTGCCGTGGCAGTGTGTGCACATCAAGGTGTAAATCTCTTTGCCCCTTGAGATGTTGGCTTCGTTAGCCGCAAGCGGACTTTTGATTTCCGTGGCAGAGCGCTCGTAGTCCGCATCAGTATTGCTCAATGGATAAGGGAATGCAAACTGCGCCATCTCGTTGCTGCCCATGTATGGCACTGTGCCAGTTGGCGGTATGAGCGAATAGCGCGTTGCAATGCCATTTGCATCTTTGCGCACCTGTGTCCAATCCATGTGTTGATTGTCACCATAGTCTATGTACGCCTCCAAAGCAGGTGAGCGATACATATCGGGCATGTATTCAGTGCCCGGTGAGTTGGGGTCTTCGCTGCATGATGAAAACACAACTGCAGTGAAGGTGAAAATACCTATTGTTCTCCTTGTTGTTTTCATTCTATCAGTAATCCTTTATGCTTAGTTCGTAAACGTCAGTTTCGCGAATCATCGTTTCTATGTCTTGCACTGATTGATGATTTTCTTCGGTAGTAATTTCCATCACAAACTTGTCGTCAGTGGTGCGTGGGTCAGGGTTCGTGGCAGGCATACCTGGTAGTGTGCCATTGCGCAGCAGGTAGGTAAGTGCCATGCCATGTGCTCCGCAAAACACTGAAAACTCGAACATCACAGGTACAAATGCAGGTGCATTTTCGATCCATGTCATGTTGGGCTTACCACCAATGTTCCAGTCCCAATCGCTCACCATGAAGTACCACGTACCCAGGATTGCCAGTGTGGTGCCTGTCATTGCATACATGAAGGCACAGATTGCGAGGCGTGTGCGCTTCACACCTATCACAGGGTCGAGACCGTGGATGGGGAATGGAGAAAAAACATCTTTAACGTGAATGCCTTTGGCTACCAGCACACGGGCTGCATCCAGCAGCTTCTGGTCGTCATCGTACATCACATGGAAAACTTTATTTGCCATAGTTTTCTATAAAAAATTCTTTAGTGTTTGTTCTGTTCGTTCTTGTAGCTCTCTCCCGAAATTTTCAAAACTGTTTTCAGCTCATTGAGTGCAAGCACCGGGAAGTAGCGTGCGAAGAGCAGGAACAGGGTGAAGAAAATACCTATTGTACCAATGAAGAGGCCTATGTCAATGCTTGTTGCTTTGAATTCGCCCCAGGTGGCAGGCGTGTATTCGCGGTGGATGGAGGTAACAATGATTACGAAACGCTCGAACCACATACCAATATTCACAATGATGCTCATGAAGAATGTAAAGCCAAGATTGGTGCGCAGCTTCTTAAACCAAAAGAGTTGTGGGGAAATCACGTTGCACGTCATCATGCACCAGTAAGCCCAAGCCAGCGGCCCGGAGGCCCTGTTCAGAAATGCATACGATTCATACTCCACACCACTGTACCACGATATGAAAAGCTCCGTGAGATATGCAACGCCCACTATCGAACCTGTCACGATGATTACAATATTCATGTATTCGATATGGCGGATGTTGATGTATGCCTCCAACTTCATGGTTTTGCGCATGATGAGCAAAAGCGTCTGCACCATAGCAAATCCGGAGAAGATAGCACCAGACACGAAGTAAGGTGGGAAGATGGTAGTATGCCAACCCGGAACGATGGATGTAGCAAAGTCCATTGATACAATAGAGTGCACAGAGAATACAAGGGGTGTAGCCACTCCTGCAAGTACCAGGGATACTTCTTCAAAACGTGTCCAGTGTTTGGCACGCCCACTCCAGCCGAAGCTAAGAATGCTGTAAAATTTCTTCATTTTCGGCTTCACCATTCTATCGCGGATGGTAGCGAAGTCAGGTATCAGTCCTATGTACCAGAAAACAAGTGATACTGTGAAGTATGTCGAGATCGCAAATACGTCCCACATCAACGCTGAGTTGAAGTTGGGCCAAAGTGAACCAAATTGATTGGGAAGTGGAAGTGTCCAGTAAGCTTGCCACACGCGACCCATGTGTATGATTGGGAATACTGCAGCCATCATTACCGCGAAAATGGTCATCGCCTCCGCACTGCGGTTGATGGCCATGCGCCAGCGCTGACGAAACAACAACAGCACAGCGGATATAAGCGTACCTGCGTGACCAATACCTACCCACCAAACAAAGTTGGTGATGTCCCACGCCCAGCCTACAGTTTTGTTCAATCCCCAAGAACCAATGCCCACACCTACTATGTAGAACAAACAGCCTACACCATACAGCGCAACAATGAGTGCAATGGTGAATGCAATTTTCCATTGACGGGGAGCTGCACCAATTGGAGTCACTATATCATTGGTAATGTCATGATACGTCTTGTGACCAAGTATCAGGGGCTTTCTTACGTTTGATTCTTTAAACATCTACTTTAGGGATACGGTTGATCGTTTAGGATTCTGTCTCTTCTATGTTTCTCACTTTGGTCATGTAGAACACGTTGGGCTTCACACCAGTCTCTTCAAGTGAGTGGTATGAGCGCACATCGTCAGCACGCTCGCGGTTCAGCGATTTCATATCATTCAGGTCGCCAAATACAATGGCATTGGTAGGGCAAGCTTCCGAACATGCGGTTTGAATGCTTCCATCCATCACAGATGTTCCGGCTTTCTTTGCATCCAATTTGCCAGCCTGTATGCGCTGCTGACACATGCTGCATTTTTCCATTACACCACGTGTGCGCACGGTTACGTCTGGGTTCAGCACCATGCGGCCTACCTCATCTTGCGATGGGTTCACCATGGCAAACTTGTCGTTGGTCACATAGTTGAACCAGTTGAATCTGCGCACTTTGTAAGGGCAGTTATTCGCACAATATCGTGTGCCAATGCAGCGGTTGTAGGCCATGTTGTTCAGGCCTTCGTTGCTGTGCACAGTAGCAGCCACAGGACACACCGTTTCGCAAGGTGCGTGGTTGCAGTGCTGGCACATCATAGGCATGTGCACTGTACGTGGATTTTCTTCCGGATTCTCCATGTGGCCATAAGCGCCAATCTTTCCCATGCCTGTGCCGGCCATTGTTTCTTCCACGGTTTCATACTCCGAAGTGAAATAGCGGTCTATGCGCAACCAGTGCATATCGCGGTGACGAAGTACTTCATCTTTACCAACAACAGGAACGTTGTTTTCTGTATGACAAGCGGTGATACAAGCACCACAACCGAGGCAAGAGTTCAGGTCAATTGTTAAACCCCAGCGGTGGCCAACTCCTTCTACAGGGTGCTCTCTCCACAGGTCGAATTCATTGATGTTTTTTCGATCGCGCGCATCTATTTCACCATCCTTATTTACATCTTCATGCACTGACAGTGTGTGTGCTGCATTCCACGAAGCTTCGCCTTTTGCTTTTGTTTTCTCCGCTATGTATGCAGCCACGGTTGTTTCCTTCACTATGCTGTCACGACCCATCACAGTGTTGTGCATTTGGGTGGTGGCTATGCCATAAGTCTCTGCTGTTTTTTCTACCGTGACATTGTAGGCAGCATAGTTCACTGTGGCGCTGCTCGCATTGGCCAGCGGAAATGCATTCTTACCAATAGGCTTGCGCTTGTCGCCATCCATCAGGTGGCTTCCTTCTTCGCCCGTTTGGTAAGCAGCCTTACCTATTTCTTCGTTGCCTGCTCCACGGCCATAACCAAGTGCTATGGCTGCTGTTCCCTTTTTCTGACCTGGAGTAGGGAAAGCAGGCAGTGTAATGGATTTGCCATCGACAGTTACTTTCACTACCGATGCACAGTCGCATTGTCCGATGTAGGTCTGCAAGCCCATTTCTGTCATATCAGAAATGTTCATGCATACATAATTGTCCCAGGTCACTTTGGTGATTGGGTCGGGTGTTTCGTTTAGTAATGGATTGTTGGCATGGCTGCCGTTACCCATAGTCACTTTCTCATATAGCGAAAGTTCAAATGCACCACCTTTGATGGACTGCACCTGAGTAATTGCATCGCTCACATTAAGACCCGCAGCAGCCACAACAGGGACATCAACAGCAGGCTTTTCAGGTTTCAAGAAGGTAATGCTATTGGCTACGGGTGGCGCATCAGAGGTGGCTACAGGTGCCACTGCTGCTGAGGCTGCAAATGTTCCATTGTGCACAGCCATGTGCCACGCATTGTCGCTCTTCATCATGGCCGGGGTGTAAGCACCGTTGTATGTAGAGCGCAGGTAGTCGTAGTAAGAAGCATTGTTATCCGCCCAGCGTAAAAAAGACTCCTGGGCATATCGCGTTTTGTATAGCGGATTTATAGTTGGCTGCGCTAAATCGGTACGTCCGGCCATGGGACAGTAATCATTCCATGACTCGAGGTAGTGATGATCCGGAGCGAGATA
>JBJXFP010000127.1:0-27959 GCA_046155615.1 Flavobacteriales bacterium
GCCATTGCTTATGGTATTTACAACTACGTGAAATACACAGGTGACAAAAAGTATTTGAGTGAACATGGTTTGGATGTATTGATCGCCATTGCACGATTTTGGGCGCAACGAGTGCATTGGAGCAAGGCCAAAAGTGAATACGTAATGCATGGCGTGACAGGCCCGAATGAATATGAGAACAACGTAAACAACAATTGGTACACGAGCTACTTCGCAGTGTGGTGTCTGAAATATTGTATAGAGGTGATAGAGTTTGTTCGCAGCGCTGATGCAAAAGCATTGACAGAAAAATTCAACAAGTACAGTTTTGATGAAAGTGCTGAAACTGAAAAGTGGAAGCACATCATTGCAAATATGTACTTAGGGAAATTAGAAGGCACCAACATCTATTTGCAGCAAGATGGCTTCATGGACAAGGAGCTTCGAAGTGCGGCAACACTTGCCGCAGAAGAGCGCCCTATCAATCAGCATTGGAGTTGGGACCGCATACTGCGTTCATGTTTTATCAAGCAAGCGGATGTGCTGCAAGGCATTTACTTCTTTGAAGAAGATTTCAGTGAGCAAATACTCAAAGACAATTTTGATTTCTACGAGCCAATGACGGTGCACGAAAGTTCTTTGTCGCCTTGTGTACATAGCATACTTGCAGCAAAGCTGGGATATGAAGAAAAGGCTTATGAAATGTACATGCGCACCTCACGTCTCGATTTGGATGACTACAACCACGAAGCGCATGAAGGATTACACATTACAAGTATGGCAGGCACATGGATGAGCGTGGTGCAAGGGTTTGGAGGAATGCGCGTGGAGAATGATGAGTTGAAGTTTTCTCCTATGCTTCCGAAACAATGGAAGAGTTATGCATTCAATGTGTCGTTCAGAGGGAAGGTGGTGAACGTGAAAGTGGACAAGGATGGCGTCAATGTGCAATAAAGAAAATGCTTTAGCTCAGCCGCTTCACAGCAGCATCATACACCCTCCTCATTCCATCCTCAGTTGAAATTTTTGCTTTCCAGCCGAGGCGCTGTTCTACGAAACTCATGTCGCAATAGCGTGAGAAAACACCTACAGGTTTGTCGAGCAACGGCTTTATCTCTGGTGCATATCCGGCAAAGCGACAGAATAATTCTATTATTTCTCTGAAGGTGGTGAGCTTGCCCATGCCTATGTTGATAGCTGTGCCATCGTTAATGTGATCCATGGCGAGCATTATGCAGTCAATCACATCATCTATGTGCACAAAGTCGCGGCCCTGGTAGCCGCTGCCCCATACTTCAAAAGGGTCTTCCTTTTTTGCAGCGCGTGCTGCAATGGCAGGCACAGGGTAAGTCAAATCCTGATCTTCGCCATAGCCACTGAACGGGCGAATGCAGGTCACCTTCAACCCATAGTGCTGTGCTGCAATTTTTGCAAGAAACTCACCTGTCAGTTTGCTCCAGCCATAAGTCATATCAGGCTGGCCCATGCGCTTAAAATCAATGTCGCTTTCCTTCAATTGCAGCGTATTGCTTTCTGTCTGCAAATCCACGGGATAGGCGGCACTGCTGCTTGGGTAGAGCATGCGTGCCGGTTTGTACTTGCATGCCCAATAAAATATTTCTGCATCAATAGCAAGGTCTAACGCAACGGCCATGGGGTCACCATCTATCATGGCACGGCCTCCCACTATGGCCGCAAAGTGAAACACATCAGCTATGTGTGTATGTTGATACCCGAACGAATCTGCGAAGTAGTTTTCATTTTCAATCAAACCATGTATCGCATGGCGTGCATCATCTTGGATGAAAAGCAAACGCTCATCATCATAAGTGGCGAACTTCTCCCCTGCCCTGCCCTTGCGCCCGCTGAACCATGTGTCAGGATGTGTACCTACCAATAAGTTGTCAATGAAAATGATTTTGTCGCTGGTAGTATTGTAGAGTCGCTTCACCATGTTGCGACCTACAAATCCACATCCGCCTGTTACAAGGTGTGTTTTCATAGCTGCAAATATTGAGCGTTGCATTGGGAATAGTCTCATTTTTTGCAAGCAACGCGATGAGTAAAACTTTTGACAAACACATTGGGTATCGCTTTTGCCATATGCTGCCAGTGCTGTGAAAAAAAACGTGCAATTCTTTCAATACCATGCATCTTTTTGCGTTCAGCAGCATCGTTATTGTTGTGTATTGTCATCTACATCATTTTTTTTACCTGAATGCAAGGAGCAATTAATAGAATCATTCGTGCCCTACTCATAGCAGCAGCATCTGTTGTCTGCATGCCAGGCAATGCACAAAAAATTACGCAGTTCACCCGTGAGGATGAAAAGTTTATAGAAGAACTGACAGACATGTTCAAGGCTGAAAGGCGCGATGAAGGGCAAGACTTCATCGAAAGAACCTTCGCTCCTATCTGGTTCGACAATCCGGCCTACAAACTATCGGAACGCCAATATGTATATGACTACTTAGACAAACTCATCAAGAACAAAAACAAAGTATATCCGGATTACCACAACTACCTGCGAGCCATTATCGCCTTTCCGCATTCGGGCAAAACGGAACTCGACTTCATACAATGGCACGAGGTGCTGAACAAGACATTGGACGATAAAAAGATGAAGCGCTATACCGGTGAATTGCTTGAAGCCTCAGCTGGATTATTTGAAGACCTCACATTTTACCGCACCGAAACTGCACGCTGGGTGAGCAGCAGCAAAGGCTACAAGTTCGTATTCGACTCAGTGCCGCGCATCGAATTTCCGGCCCTTACACTGAAGTGCTACAGCCGTGGCGACAGCAGTGTGGTGTATGAAACAGCGGGCAACTACCTGCCCACTATAGAAAGGTGGCAGGGCACCAAAGGCAAAGTGACCTGGCAACGTGCAGGTTTTGATCCTGCCAAAACCTACGCACAATTCGGAGAATATGAAATCAAGGTAAAAGGCTCCACATTCAGTGTGGACTCTGTTACTTTCTACAATGAGTTTTTCGACAAGCCACTGCAAGGTGTGCTTACAGAAAAAATACTTGCTGACAAATCCACCGAAAATGCCACCTATCCGAAATTCGAATCGTACTACAAACGATTGCAGATACAGAACATAGTAAAAGATGTGGACTATGATGGCGGCTTCACCATGGCAGGTACCCAGCTGCTTGGAAGCGGAACAACAGAAGAACCTGCCATACTCACATTCAACCGCGACTCTAAAAAATTCTTAGTGGCCACAAGTCTGCAGTTCGACATCAAACCCGAACGCATCACTTCACCTCATACCGCTATCTTGTTTTTACTTGAAAAGGATTCCATTTCGCACCCCGATGTAAACCTCAGCTTTGATAAACTAAAAAGACAAGTGGTGCTGCTGCGAAGCGAAGAAGGAATAAGCAAAGCACCCTTTCACAACACATACCACGAGGTGGATATGTACTTTGAAACCATATACTGGAACATAGATGACCCTCTGCTGAAAATGGGTGCGCTGGAAGGAAGCCAGCAACGCTATGCAGCATTCGAAAGCAGCACCTACTTTAAGAAGAAACGCTACGAAAGCATGATGGGCATCAGCACCAACCACCCGTTGTATGAATTGAAACAAGTGGCCGACCACCTCAAGTCTGCGCACTTCAGAGCGTATGATGTGGCCAAGTTTCACCGATTCAGCGAGGAGGAGTGGCACAAGCAACTGATAGACCTCAACAACAAAGGATTTATCAACTACAACCTGAATACCCGCGATATACAGGTATTACCGAAACTCTACTGGAATATTGAAAACGCCATCTGCAAACGCGACTACGATGCCATACAGTTCAGCAGCCAGGTTGACAATGGTTTTAATGCTCAACTGAGTTTGCTGAACTATGACATGCAACTAAAAGGAGTTGAAAATTTTCAACTCAGCGACTCACAGCAAGTGCGAATCACTCCGGCCAATGGCGAAGTGATACTGAAGAAAAACCGAGACTTCACTTTTGGCGGAAGAGTATTCGCAGGCAACTTCGAATTCATAGGGCCGGAGTATTCTTTCTCTTACGAGAAGTTTCAACTCGACCTCATCAAAGTGGACTCGTGCCGCATATATGTGGAAGATGAATCGCTGGGGCGCGATGATTATGGCAGGCCCATAAAACGCAGACTGAAAAACGTGCTGAACGACCTTGCAGGCAACATACGTGTGGACTCGCCTACCAACAAGGGCGGGTGCCACAGCAAAGCCTATCCGCAGTTTCCCATTTTCACCTGTACCAAAACATCGTATGTGTATTGGGACAAACCTGATATACAAAAAGGCCAATACAAACGGGACAACTTCTACTACCAGGTGCAGCCATTCACCATTGATTCGCTCGACAATTTTTCTAAAAAAGATTTGCGATTCAACGGCACGCTTGTAAGCGCTGGCATTTTTCCGGATATAGAAGAACCACTTGTGCTGATGGACGACTACTCGCTGGGCTTCACACGCAGCACAGGCGAGGCAGGTACCACAGCCTATGCAGGCAAAGCCAAAGTGAAAGCCAACCTGAAGTTGGACTACAGCGGACTGAAAGGTGCAGGAGATTTTAATTACCTCACTGCTTCGGCCAGCAGTGACGAGTTCACCTATCTGCCGGATTCTATGTTGGGCATTACCAAAACATTTGCGAACAGGGAGCAAACCGCAAAAGTTGAAATTCCAAAAGCAAAGTGCGACACCACTGCGCTTACATTTTTGGCGAAAGCCGACCAACTCAACGTATCGAGCATTGACACGCCAATAGACTTCTTTGAAAGTGATGCGACACTTGAAGGCACACTCCGGCTCAGGCCAACGGGTATGCGCGGCACAGGTGATATGGTATTCAGTGGCGCCACTCTCTCATCGCACGACTTCAGCTACACACGCAGAAAAATTTTGGCCGATACATCCTCATTTCAGTTGGCAGGTATGGATGAGTCTGAAGGAAATGCTCTTGCTTTCAAAACAGATAACGTGAACGCCAATGTGGACTTTGATAAACGACAGGGTTTGTTCAAGAGCAACGGTGGTGAAACAAAAATTGAATTCCCCACCAACCAATACATCTGCTACATGGACCAGTTCACGTGGTTTATGGACAAGGATGAACTCGACCTTGCCTCATCACGCAGTGCAGGTGAAGACCTGACAATTGACACGAGCGAAGAATTCAAACGCTCCAACTTCTACAGCATTGCAGCAGGGCAAGACTCCCTCAACTTTCTTGCTCCACGCGCCAAGTACGACCTGCGCAGAAGCCTGCTCACTTGCCAGAAAATTCAATACATAGTTGTAGCTGACAGTAAGATTACTCCGGACAGCGCCATGGTGGTGATAGAAAAACATGCAGACATGCGTCCTTTGAAAAAGGCAGGCATACTGAGCAACTACACCACCCAATACCACCAACTCTACAACGCTGATGTGAAAATAGAAGGCCGCAGGAGCTACTACGGAAGTGCCGATTACACATACATTGATGAAAGCAAAACAGAACAAACCATACACTTTGAAAGTCTGAAGACTGATAGCACGCACCAAACCATTGGAAGTGGAAGCATTGCACAGGAACAACAATTTTTCCTCTCCCCCACTTATGAGTATTACGGCAAGGTGGAACTCGTGGCCAGCACAAAGCCACTCACATTCGAAGGCGGTGTACGCATCTTGCACAACTGCGAACTGATGCCGCGTACCTTCTTCCGGTTCCGTGCTGAAATAAATCCTGATGAGATATACATACCCGTGGACACCGTGATGCGCAACATGGATATGGAAAAATTAGGCGCGGGTGTGGTAATCACAGGCGATTCGCCATTGGACGTCTATCCTACATTTTTCAGCGATAAGCGCGAAGGCGAAGACCAAAGCCTGATTAGCGCTATCGGCTTTTTGTACTACGACAAAGCCACACGTTGCTACTTAGTAGGCAGCAAGGAGAAAATAAAACAACCCAAATTGGCCGGCAACCTCGTGGTGCTGAATACCCAGACCTGCGAGCTGAGCGCTGATGGTCGCGTGGACTTCAATGTGGACTACGGCATGGTGAAGATGACCAACGTGGGCGACATGAAATACAAGAGCAGCAGCAAGGATGTAGTCTCACAAACCACTACGCTCATCAACTTCCCCATAGAGGAAAGCGCCATGAAACGCATAGCCGAACAGACAGAACAATGGCCCAACCTGCAACCCGTGGACATAGGCAAAACGATGTACGAGAAATCGCTCACAGAAATACTTGGACAAAAGGAAGCAGACAAAATCATAACTGACCTTGCTCTGGGCGGTTCACTTAAAAAAACCATTGACGAGTTTGAAAAGACTTTCTGCTTTGCAGACCTCAAATGGTTTTGGAATGCTGCTGACCAAACCTTCCAGACCATGGGACCGCTTGGCATTGGCAACATCGGTAAGAAACAACTCTTCCGCTATGTAAAAGGAAAAATAGAAATAGAAAAGAAACACCAGCAGGATGTAATACGCATATACTTAGAACTCGATGCAGGCACCTGGTACTACTTCGAATACAAGCTGGGCATCATGAATGTGATAAGCAGCGACAAAGAATTTTTGAACATACTGGCCGAAGTGAAAGACGACAAACGAAAATTTGAAGAAGGCAAAACGAAATACACCTGGCAGGTCATAAACAACAAGAAGAAACGCGATGATTTCGTAAGCAAGTTTCCGGAGTTCAACTAATTTTTCACCATTCACTCCTTTACAAACCGAGCAACAGTTGTGTACAGTTCCGATGTTGCTGCCACAGTATAAATACCTGCCTGAAGCATTGTAACATCAATTACTAATGAGTTGCCTTCATACACCTTCTGTCCTGTTGCTGTGCGAACAACCACTTCTAATTTTTCATTCCCTAAAAACCCGCTCAGTGTTATTCTTTCCAATGCAGGGTTAGGGAAAAGCATGAGTGACTCATGCGCAGCTTCCCATACGCTGTTGGCGTTTTGTATAGTCTGGTATTGAACTGCATGTCCGCCTTGGTCAGTATATACTATATGATATACTCCGTTGGCGTAGGCTATGTGCGGGCGCTGCTGATTGCCCGCCATCTCACCAGTCATATTTACAGGTTCTGTATCGTCAAAAGGAACTCCGTCTGCGGTGATGGCGAAAAAAATGTCGCGTTGTGTTGTTGCATTCACTTCATACACAACAGCTTGTTCTGCCATGCTGCCTGCTATGGCCGGATGTTTTTGTAAATCATTAGAGGCGTCCGGCATTATCAACTGACTGCCTCCAAATGATTCTGAATCTAAATCATAGCTCGAGAAATAAACCCGCGAATCACCGGTGGCATCGCTCATCCAAGTGCTGCGCAATTGGTTACCTGTGATGTATGCAGATGGCGCCTGCGAAGGACAAATGTTCACCATCCAGTTGGTATCGTCCATATCAGCTTGCAGGCTGAAAGTTTCGCCTGCATCATAGCTTACTGATGCACGTATGTCACGCAGGTTGGTCTCGTTGTTTCTATAAAGCACTACTACAGTGTTGCCTTGCACAAGCGTAGCTGATGGGCAACAATCGCACACCGCATCAGTAAAATTATCAGAGACCGAAACTGCCGGAACAAAAGCATCAGCTCCATCCAGCAACTTCGACATGGCCCAATCGCTGTAGCCTTCCATGTTGTCACGCAGATAACTTACATAGATGTTGTTGTAAAAATCTATGGCTACAGAGGGCATCCGTGTCATGTATGCTGATGATTCATCTACACGCAGTGTATCACTCCATGTAAGGCCGCCATCGCCTGAGGTCACTATGTAGATGTGTCCTTCCATTTCAGGTTTCTGCTTCATCACCACTACTATTTTCTCATCGTTGGCGGCTATCTCTGGCCCCGACCAATCGAAGGCGGATATGTCCATTCCATCAGGATTTAATTTTTGTGGAGTGGTGAAGGCATTGTCAACTTTTACTGCGCTGTAGAGATCGGATTCACCAGGGTTGGTCCATATCACTACCGGCTCGTTCTGGCTGTTCAGTGCAAGACGCGGCCGCACATTGCCCCAGGGATCTTGTGCTGCCACCACTGTGGCTTCTGTTATACTCAATTGTGCTTGTATATGCAATACAAACATCATGAGTATTGTAAAAGTGCTGAATCGTTTCATGGTAGTTACCTGTTTTTTACTGATGTATTTATTCAATAACAAGTCTCACGTTGGTCAACACTCCGTTGAGGTCAGTGAGTGAAAGCATATACACACCTTTAGCCACTGTGCTTACATCTATCTGCATGGAGTGTATCGAGCCTAACTGCTCTGTGAGTACCACTCTGCCTGCCATGTCGATGAGTTGAAGTTGTGCCTGATTCAGCGCATGTGCTTGAGACACATTCACCATCACTTTGTCTTTAGCCGGATTGGGCGAAATATTTAATTGAATGTTCTCGCTCATTTCTTCTACACCAATGGGTGTCATAGTTACGCGCATCACCTTATCGGTCACACTGTTCACATACCATATATGTCCATCAGGGCCAATCTTCACTCCCATGATGCCGTTACTACCTGTGGGTATTGTTCCAAGCAGTATAGGCATGGCCTGACTAATGTCGTAGACATGAATGTTGCCGTTGTTGTAATTAGAAACAATCATGCGGTCTTCTACAATGTCAATTCCTGAAGGCTCGTCCAGGCCTACAGTAATGTATTCTTCCCATATGAAATTGTCCATGTATTTGTACACCTCAACTGCTTCGTGCGGAGCGCCATCATCGCCCGGAGTGCCAGATTGTGTGTCAATTCTAATCACACGGTTTTGTTGAGAGTTACAGGCATACAGCCAGCCGGTGTTATGATCAAACACAAGATGATCCGGTACTTCGTGTGCAGGATCCTCGTTATACCCGAGAATGGGATATTTGTATATCACCCCATCGCTATGGTCATCATTGCCCGGGCCGTGGTCTTCCTTGAAGTCGAAACTCATTATCTCGTTGTGGTCGCCACAGGTTACCCAGAATTTATTGCCTTCTTCCCAAGCTATACCCATGCTGTATGGACTCTCGTGCAACATGTCCAGGTGGCTGCCATTGCCTCCGCTTGGTTGTGCATATATAGCAGGGTCACTGCTCCATAAAGCCGGGCCGGTAAATGGTGCACCACCATCATGATTTGCATCATACACCCCGGGTGAGGTAGCAAAGTTTTCATTTTTTGAAAATGCAATGCCGGTAGGCAATGACATGAAGTGCCATGCATTGCCATCTTCTTGTTGCAATTCATCTTGATTGGCTTCTCCTGCATCTGTAATTTTCACCGTAAGACCACCGTTGTTCTCTGTGCTTTTCAGTACCACCCACAATTCATTGCGGGTCAGTATCGGGTGAAAATCAAGGTCGCGCGGGTTAACAGCTGAAGCTATTTGTTCTGTTTGAGGTATAAAACCTAAGTAGTCATCGAGAATATTTGGAATTCCCGGGCCTACAGTAATCATGTCAGTGGCTATGTCATTTGAAGTATTCATATCAGCATTGCCATTTATACTGCTAACCCAGATACTTAGGTCATGTTCTCCATCCACCTCATTCAAGGGTGTTGGATGCAAGAGTTCAAAGGAAGTGAAAGGATTTATGCTAAGTCCATCAATGGTAGCAACCACAGGAGTGCCACCATCGGAAGCGTAGTTCATTTCAACAGAAGTAATCACGTCCCCACCGTAGTTGAAAAACTTACCTTTTACCTCGATGTTAGTGGGCTGCACATAGCTATAACTAAGCACCTGAGTGCCCTGCACATCATATTGCAGTGGTTCGTTTACTGTAAAGTTGAAGGTGCCACCGTTGCCATTGCCTATGTAGCTGAGCATTGGAAAGCCGAATAGATTAAAAGAAAAACCACCGCCACCATCACCATAGTCGTCTATATAATGCAAGGTGTAGGATGAGCCAATGGTGAGACATATGTCCTCCACAGTTATGGTAGTGTTGTCTGCGTAGCCTTGTGCAGTGGTGGCATCCTGATCACCAGCGCCACCGCATCCAATCTGAACAAGATTGCCGCCTTCGGCAATGGTTCCTTCATCGCAGTCATTGCCCTGCGGAGTTATTTGCCAGTAGCATTCGTAACCCCAGTTGTCGGTGTCTATTTCTAGTATCAATTCTGTTTCACCTGCACCGCATTGTGCCGAAGCACGCGTGTTGAAGGCTGTAAGAAGAAGACAACAGCAGATTGCTTGTAATAATTGGGTAAAAATTCTCATGTGATTTGACTGTGTTTGATTTTGGAAATTGTTATGTCTGGTTTCTTGAGTATTCATTTATGGAATCACGCTGATGTCAGCCTGCACCCAGTTGTGCCAGCCTTGTTTATCGCTGGCGTTTATTATAAGTTGGTATTCTCCGGCTTGTGTGAATGAAGGAAGAACAATGTCTGATAATTCAAACATCCACACATTGTCTGGTGTCCATGTTTGTTGCCAAACTATTGCATCATCCAGATAGATGATGGCACCTACAGTTTCTAAGTAATTGCCATCGGCAATGCTGCCTTCGAAGGTGAAATAGTCGCCAGCATTCAATCGTACAACACCATCCGCATCAGCAGTAGGTACAGTTGCTACAGGTATGATGGCGGGTATGCTGTCGTTTTGAATCACTACAGTCTCTTCACGGTAAGTCAGGTTTCCATCTGCATCCATCACCATCACATTCAGATTCCATGCTCCGCTTATGTTAGCAGGGGTTGTGAATTTGACTACATCAGTAGTGTCCGTTCCAGCAAGTGCTAAAGACTTTATTGGATTCCAGTCGCCAATGTTGGGCGCTTTGAAGGCAGGTATCAGGCCGCCACCATGCACCACATGCGAATGAAATTCACCAGGTGTAATCAGCTTCACTTGCAGTTCCTGCAATGCTTCATCATCACTCATGGTGATGTAAAAACGGTTGGTAGCACCTGCCTGGGCATGCAAACCGTTACCATGTTCGCTGGGTGTTACTATAGCATGTATTTCGGGTTTGTTGCTTGTTACATCCTTTTCGCACGAAGCGATTATGGCGCAGCCAACCGCCATAGGCAATGCTAAAATGAGCGTATCAAGTTTCATGTGATGGGGCAAGGATAACAAATAGAAGATGCCAAACTACTTTGACATGCCTCGAAGTAGATTGTTGATTCATACCAAAATTGGAGTTTTACGTTCTTCCATTCAAAGCAGTCATCAACAGGCGCTCACACCATCATTTTCAAATTCTTCACATTGTGACCACCATGTGGCAATTTTCAAATTTGTACAACCACATCTTTGCCCCCATGATTCAACTTCAGAATGACACCTACCAGATAAGCGGCATTCCCATCACCGACCTCGTGCAGCAATACGATGCTCCACTCTACATCTACGACACCGCCATCATCCACCGCCAGTACCAGCGCCTCGCTACCGCATTCACTGGTGCAAGCAGCAAAATAAAATACGCCTGCAAAGCCAACAGCAACATCAACATCTTGCGCTACCTGCGCAGCCTCGGTGCAGGCCTCGACACCGTGTCCATTCAGGAAGTATGGCTTGGCATCCATGCTGGTTTCAAACCTTCTGAAATCATGTACACTCCCAACTGCGTCAGCATGTATGAGATAAATCTTGCTGTCAAAGAAGGTGTGCAGATCAACATTGACAACATCAGCATTCTTGAGCAGTTTGGTCACGAGTATGGCGACAAAGTGCCTGTCTGCATCCGCATCAATCCCCACGTCATGGCAGGCGGCAACATCAACATCTCCACGGGGCATATTGACAGCAAGTTCGGCATCTCCATCCACCAGATGCGCCATGTGGAGCGCATCATCAAAAGCCTGGGCATCCGTGTCAATGGCCTCCACATGCACACCGGCAGCGACATATTAGATGTGGATGTATTCCTCCGCGGTGCAGAAATTCTATTTGAAAACACCGAACATTTCAAAGACCTCCACTTCATTGATTTCGGCAGCGGCTTCAAAGTCCCCTACAAACCCGATGACTACGAAACCGACATTGAAGAGCTGGGAACAAGGCTCACTGAAAAATTCAATTCCTTTTGCAAAGAATATGGACGCGACTTAGAGCTTTGGTTCGAGCCTGGCAAATTCCTCGTGAGCCAAAGCGGAACCTTCATAGCCAAAGTAAACGTGCTCAAGCAAACAACAGCCACCGTCTTTGTCGGTTTAGATGCAGGCCTCAATCACCTCATCAGGCCCATGCTCTACAATGCATACCACCACCTTACCAACATCAGCAATCCCGATGGCATACAGCGTATATACACCGTAGTAGGCTACATCTGCGAGACTGATACCTTCGGCTGGGACCGCAAGCTCAGCGAAGTCCGCGAAGGCGATTACATCGCATTCAACAATGCCGGTGCTTATGGTTATGCCATGGCCTCCAACTACAACTCGCGCTTTCGCCCTGCCGAGGTAATGGTGCATCAGGGACAGGCACATCTCATCCGCTCGCGCGACACGCTGGATGATTTGCTGCGCAATCAGCAGATAATCTCACTGGGGTGATGTCCCGGCTTTGCGTTTCTGTGCTTTTAGACCAATTTGTTGTTGCAGTGTTCCTAAGTGGTATATCGCAAGTTGTATTTGAGTAATCTATCGGTTCGCATACTCCGTATGCGCACCGCTAAGCCGAAATTTGTGACCAATACTTTTTTTCAAATGCCAATTGCCACATATTTGCTAAGCCTTAACGAACCTTTTCTAACGCTATGACTTCCAAAATTTTTCATGGATCGCGTCAGCGCATGATGCATGCAGCTCAAGAAGTGCTCAAGGAAATGAAAATGCGCAAAGCAAGTGTGGATACACAAAACAGTTACATCCAGGCCACCCGCGGTTGGGGTTTTATGCGGTCCGGTCAGGAAGTGGAGATTACCATGTATGCTGATGAAAACCGCGTAGAAGTAGCTGTAAATGCTGAGAGCAAAGTGAAGGCACTCGACTTCGGCACCAGTGAATATTTGGAAGAAGAATTTCTCCTCAGGCTGAATGACAGGCTGAATTAGTCATCAAAGCTGCATTATCAATTCCGTGTACAGTTTGCTCAGTTGCGCTTCGCTGCGTTTGGCGGTGGCTATTATTTCATCCACCGTGGTAGGCTTCAGATTATCAGGGTCGCACACATCAGTTATCACACTCAGGCAGCAGCACGGCAGCGACATGTGATTGCAGGCTATCACCTCAGGCGCAGTACTCATGCCTACAGCATCACCTCCGAGCAGGCGCATCATGCGGTACTCTGCGCGTGTTTCTAAGTTAGGGCCTTGCACACTCACATACACGCCTTCATGCAGTGTGATGTTGTTTTGTGCAGCTATCTTTCTCAGTTTGTCGTTCAGTGCGCGGCTATATGGCTCTGTCATATCAGGAAAGCGCGGCCCCAGTTCATCTACGTTGTTTCCGCGCAGCGGATTGTCCGGCTGCAGGTTGATGTGGTCGTTTATCAGCATCAGTTCACCCTTTTTGTATGAAAGGTTGAGCGCTCCAGATGCATTGCTCAGCAACACACATTTCGCTCCAAGCATTTTCATCACACGCACCGGCAACACCACATCTTCAATACTGTGTCCCTCGTAGTAGTGGAAGCGGCCCTGGCAAGCCAGCACCTGTTTGCCTCCGAGTTTGCCATATATCAGTTTGCCAAAATGAAACTCAACAGTTGCAATCGGGAAGTGAGGAATCACATTGTAGCTGAATGACTTTTCTACTTCGATATGCAGCGCCAGATCACCAAGACCTGAACCAAGCACAATGCCTACTTCAGGCTGAGTGATGCCGTGATTGCGCAACCATTCGGTGCAGTCTTCGAGTTGTTCTATCGTATTCATTCTCTTTTTATTCGGTTATGATGTTTCGTTTGAAATGTAAGACTGCCACATAGTGGTCGCCTAGCGAAAAAATTCAATGTGAGAGCAGTGGGTGAAAAATCAACTAAGGTGTTGCGCTTACCCATACTTCACCTGCCTCAGTTATTTCCCTTTTCCAAATAGGCACGGTTGCTTTTAATCTGTTCATCAAAAATGCACAAGCCTCGAATGCCTCAGCCCGATGTGGTGATGATACGGCTGCCACTACCGCTGCCTCGCCCACATTGCACCGCCCCGTGCGATGGTGCAGCAGCACATGCTTCACCGGCCATTGTTCTATTATTTCATCTGCTATTTTTTCTAATTCAGAAATAACCATAGGCTCATAGGCTTCAAATTCTAAAGCAGAAACACGCTGACCATGCGCTGTATCGCGCACGTGGCCTACAAATATTACCAAAGCACCACAGGCGTCATCAGCACCTATTACCGATGCTGATTCATCCAATACATTGGGTGTGAGCAAAAAATGATTCACTGCGCAAATGAAAGACTTAATGCCGACAACGCTTTCATTTTCTATTTTGCACCCAAGCAACACCTTATGCCTTTCAATTCAGTCTTCGGTTGGTTTATCAAAAAACGCATTCACCAGATAGAGCTTTTCATGAAGTATCCGGTGGAAGTGCAGAGCGAACTCTTCCGTTCGTTCATGGATCAGGCAGCGCTCACAAGGTTCGGATTGGAGCATCGTTTTTCTGACATCAAAACATTTGATGACTTCAAGAAAGCTGTACCCATCAGAAATTATGAGGCATTCAAACCATACGTAGAGCTAATGCGTGACGGACAACAGAATGTCACCTGGCCTACAAGGTTGAAGTGGTTTGCCAAAAGCAGTGGCACCACCGATTCCAAAAGCAAGTTCATTCCCGTAACCAAAGAGGCACTGGAAGAATGCCACTACAAAGGAGGTAAAGATTTACTTGCCCTTTACTACAATCAGAAACCTGATGCAAAACTTTACAGCGGTAAGCACCTCATACTTGGCGGCAGCAGTAAGTTGAATGCATTCAATGAAGAAGGCTACACAGGCGACCTTTCCGCCATCATCATCAAAAACCTCCCGATATGGGTGGAACTGCGCAGAACACCCAGCCGCGACATAGCGCTGATGGACAACTGGGAAGAGAAAATAGAACGCATGGCACAAAGCACCATCGATGAAGATGTGTATATGATTGCCGGTGTTCCAAGCTGGACATTGGTGCTGCTGAAGCGCATCATGCAAATACGTGGCACCAGCAACCTCAAAGAGGTGTGGCCCAACCTCGAATTGTTCTGGCATGGCGGAGTGAGTTTCAAACCATACAAAGAGCAATTTCAGAAAATAATTCCGGCATCGGAGATGAACTACGTGGAAACCTACAACGCAAGTGAAGGATTCTTCGGCATACAGGACAGACTGGGGTATGATGATATGTTACTCATGCTCGACTACGGCATCTGCTACGAATTCATGCCTATGAGCGAGTACGGCAAACAAAATCCGCTCACCTTAGGCCTGCGCGATGTGGAAGTAGGACAGAACTACGCCATGGTCATTAGCAGCAATGGCGGACTTTGGCGCTACTTGGTGGGTGACACCGTACGATTCACCTCCCGCTATCCGTTCAGAATACAGGTGAGTGGCCGCACCAAGCATTACATCAATGCATTTGGCGAAGAATTGATGGTGGAGAATGCTGACTATGCCATACGCGAAGCATCATTAGCTACAGGTGCACAGGTTACTGACTACACTGCCGCGCCCATCTACATGAGTGAGCAGAGCACCGGTGCACACGAGTGGCTCATCGAGTTCGAAACCATGCCCGATGATGTGGAACGATTCACCCTAATCTTAGACAACATGCTCAAATCAGTGAACAGTGATTATGAAGCAAAAAGAAATTTCAACTTCGTGTTGCAACAACCTGTTGTGCGCGCCCTGCCCATTGGCACATTCTACAGCTGGCTGAAGAGCAAGGACAAACTTGGAGGACAAAACAAAGTACCAAGACTTTGCAACGACAGGAGGTATGTGGATGAAGTCTTTGCTCACAACATCAGCTCATAATATCACAAACAGAAACAGTGCTATGGCCACCAGTATCACATATGCACTGCCGAAGACAATTCCATTCTTTGCCTGATTTGCGTTGCTGTATTTGTTTGGATCAGCCGTTATCTCAGCCATGGCCACTTGCCCTTTGATGATGGCTATGATGGCAAAAACCAAAGCCGCAAGTGCTACCAGCGAAATAATAAATGGGTTGGTATTAGCGATTACAGCAAACACATTCAGAAAAAACAATTCCCACGACAAGGTAGCAAAATTTGAACTCTGCTTTGCCTTTTTGTTTACTTCACCTCGTGTATCCTCCGTTGCATTTTTTACCACTGCATCTTTCAATTCAGATTGCTCATGCTGAAATGCTTCCTCATTTCGGTCATGCTTTATAAATTGAAACAATACTCTGCTTCCCTTGCCGTCATCTTGTGAAGTAGCAGCATTCGCCTGCTTCACGATTCTGTTTATTACTACTACTCCGGAAGTATCGGACACCACCATTGAAGCCATGTCACTCTGCCTTGCATCATCTTCATCAGTAGCTTGCACTATGCTTTTGTTCAATTCTGCTGTATGCCACTCCACATGCCAGCCATTCAGGTAATGGCGCTTTTCCACCGCGCAGCCGGAATTGATAGAAACAAACAACAACATCCATAAAACTACTTTCAATACAGACATAGATTTTTTCCTGACGCGATTTTTGCGAATCTACATTTGGACATCATAATTCTTTCAAATATGAAATGGCTATTGTGTGTTGCTTCGGTTCTTCTCATATCTCAAAATTTTGTTTGGGAAAAAAACTTTGTCACCACAGCCACCGACTTCACCTTAGATGAGTTAGGGAACATCTACTTCGTGCAGTCCTCATCCATCGAGAAACAAAATGCAGCAGGGCCTACAACTTTTCGCACTTCCGAATTGAACTACGGCAACATAGAAAATATAGATGTTACCAATCCATTGAAACCATTCATCTACTACCGCGACCTGAACAAACTTGTGGTATTGGACAATACACTAAGCCAGCAAGGTGATGCCATTGACCTTTTTGCAAACGGCTATGGACAAGTAGAGCTTGTAGCCGGATCGCGCGGTGATGCTTATTGGCTTTGGGATGCGCGCAACAGCGAATTGATTCGCACCGATGCAGCATTTAATAAGTTGACCTCAACAGGAAATCTATCTGTGTTGATTGGCAAAGAATTGCATCCGGTGCAATTGCTTGAACGGGGCAACTACATCTACCTCCGCGACACTTTAGTAGGCCTGCTCGTGTTTGATGTGTATGGTACTTACCGCACCACCATGGCATTGCAGCATAGTGGCGATATACAGGTAGTAAGCAACACCATCATGTGGAACGACTCCACTACGTTGCACTTGCTGGCCGCTGACTGGATTACTGAAGAAACCATAACACTGCCTGAGAAAGCAACAGGCAGGGCCACATACTTCAGCCAGAAGCTATATCTAAAATGCGCTGATGGAGTGCACGTGTGGCGCCATGATGAGAAAAAAAATTGAATTGAATTCTTTCTGTTTTTTCGTTCTGATGAACTATTTCTTCCTATATCTCAATCTACTATTTACACATTCTAATCAAATAAAATAATCCAATGAAAAAGTTTGCATTTGTGATTGCACTACTGACCTTATCGTTGGCAGCACAGGCTTTCATTATCAAAAAATAAAACTCACCTACGGCATCAGCGTTACGTTTGAAATTGTATAGTCAACGCCAAATTCAATCAATGAAAAAACCCCTGCCGGATGGCAGGGGTTTTTTCTATCATGTAGAAAGGTCAATTATGGTTAAGCAATTGACAATTTCTTTTCCAAATCATCCAGATATTTTCTGAAGTGCTTGTCAGTCTCCTGCAAGTTGTTCACTGTTCGGCATGCATGTAATACTGTAGCGTGGTCTTTGCCACCGCAGTGTGCCCCAATGCTGGCAAGGCTGCTCTTAGTCATCTTCTTAGCGAAGTACATGGCTATTTGTCGCGCCTGTACTATTTCACGCTTGCGTGTTTTGCTCTTCAGTAGTTCTATTGGCAAGTCGAAATAATCACAAACTACTTTTTGTATATAGTCAATACTTACCTCACGCGCTGTGTTCTTCACAAATTTGTCTATCATCTGGCGGGCAAGGTCAATGGTGATTGCCTTCTTGTTGAGTGATGATTGAGCAATGAGTGAAATCAGAGCACCTTCCAACTCGCGCACGTTGGTAGTTATGGAATAACCAAGGTACTCTACTACATCATCAGGCAGTTCTATGCCATCAGCATACATTTTCTTTTTCAAAATAGCTATGCGCGTTTCAAGCGATGGCACTTGCAGGTCCGCACTCAGGCCCCACTTGAAGCGGCTCAGCAAGCGTTGTTCCACGCCTTGCATCTCCACAGGTGCTTTATCACTGGTTATGATGATCTGTTTGCCTGTCTGATGCAGATGATTGAATACGTGGAAGAAAACATCTTGTGTTTTTTCCTTACCACTGAAGAACTGTACATCATCAATGATGAGTACATCCATCATCTGATAAAAATGTGAGAAGTCATTCACGCTGTTGTTCTTCACTGCATCAATAAATTGATGTGTGAATTTTTCGCTACTGACATAAAGAACAGTTTTGTCCGGAAACTTATTCTTTATCTCAATACCAATAGCATGAGCGAGGTGTGACTTGCCAAGACCTACTCCTCCATATATAAGTAGTGGATTGAAAGCAGTTCCACCCGGTTTGTTAGCCACTGCATAGCCAGCACTACGCGCCAAGCGATTGCAGTCACCTTCTATGAAATTATCAAACGAGTAGTTTGGGTTCAGATTGGAATCTACGTTTATCTTCCTCAGGCCAGGTATGATGAATGGATTCTTGATGGGTGATTCCACCAAGTCCAAAGGCATGGCAACGGCTGCATTTTTTATTGCCTTGCGATTTGTTGTCGGAACTTTTATGGTATATGGATTCTGATTGTTCAGGTTGTTCTCCATGATAATAGAGTACTCCAGCCTGCCCTCAGCACCAAGCTCCTTGCGAATAATTTTTTTAAGAAGGGATACGTAATGTTCTTCCAACCACTCGTAGAAAAATTGAGAAGGTACCTGTATCGTCAGCACATCGTCTTCCAACTTTACAGGCTTGATAGGCTCAAACCAGGTAGTAAATCCTTGGGGGCTCACATTGTCTTTTATTACTTCCAGACAATTCTTCCAAACCTGGTTGTGGTCTTTCTTCATTAGGTCAAAGTGGTTTTAGAATTGGTTAATTAAAATTTGTATAGGTGTGGGGTTAGTTGAAAAAAAATCATGCTACAGATTTTTTTTGAAAACGTGAGGGCAAATGAATAAGACTTTCAGTGAAAAAAAAAAGTTAGTTGCTATTGCACCAACAAAATTTTTGACAGTTGATTTTTTTTTTCGAAACCCTTGTAATATGTCTTATTCTGACAGTTTGAAAACTCTTACTTGAACAAGCATTGAGTAATATTCTCAAACTCACGTGCTTACCATAGAAATTTCAATTTCTCCAAATGCCTTGATTGTAGCGCCTTTCAGCCAATTCAATCATTTTCGTCAAATAATAAAAATATTTATTTCTATTCTGCATTTTGCACACATGTTCAAAAACACTATATACTGCCGTGTGCGTTACGCTGAAACTGACCGCATGGGTTACGCTTACTACGGCAATTATGCAACGTATTTCGAAGTAGCACGCGTAGAGGCATTGCGCACATTGGGCATCACCTACAAGTCATTGGAAGATGAGGGTGTGCTGCTGCCTGTGGTTGAATACAACGTCCGATTTCTGTTGCCGGCATACTATGATGATGAATTGACCATTGAAACGGTTATTTCCGAAATGCCCTCAGCAAGAATCCGATTCGAGTATGAAACCAAACGTGGTGATACTGTGCTGAACAAAGCCTGGACAATTCTTGTGTTTGTGGACAAACAATCCGGACGCCCCATTCGTTGCCCGCATGATGTGGCTGATGCTCTCAAAAAATATTTTTAGAAATAGACTGCGTATAACATAAAAAAAGAGGTGTGACATGCACACCTCTTTTCAATTTGCTATCGCACAAATCGCTTGAGTTTCCATTTGTCAAGCCACGACTTTTTTGCATCGCTGCTCTCAGTAGGCGTTTTAGACGGATTCGTTGCAGGCTTGGGAGCACTGCTACCTGAACCATTAGCTGGTTTTCGGTTATTGTTGTTACTTCTCGGTTTGTATCGCTTCTTTGGATATGAAGTCCCGCCTTTGCCAGCACTATCATTGTTACTACCTGAGGTGCTATTGACATTGGCACTTCGCTCCTCATTCCTCTTTTCACCATTTCGCTGATGTGCAGGTGCCGCATTTCTTCTTTCTCCATTGTTGCTTCCATGCCTTCTGTCATCATTTCGCTTTGGTGAATCCGAACCGCGTCTCTGGTTGTTGCCACCTCTGCTGCCTTTGTTGCCAAATTCATCCTTCGGCCTGTCGAACATCTTATCTGCCGGAATCGAAGACGAATATTCTCTGTTAGACAACACTGGTATTTGTTGGCTTATCAATTTTTGAATGTCTTTCAGGTAAGCGCGCTCTTCACTCTCGCAAAAAGAAATGGCTGTGCCTGATGCTCCCGCACGACCTGTGCGGCCTATACGGTGCACATAAGTCTCTGGTACGTTAGGTAATTCATAGTTGATAACGTGTGTAAGATCGTCCACATCAATACCTCGTGCTGCAATGTCAGTTGCCACAAGAACACGTGTGGTTTTGTCTTTGAAATTTTTCAAAGCAAGTTGTCTTGCACTTTGTGATTTGTTGCCATGTATTGCTTCCGCTTTTATACCGCGTGTCAGCAAGTCTTTCACCACTTTGTTCGCGCCATGTTTAGTTCTTGTAAAAACCAATGCGCGCTCTATCGACCTATCGCTCATGATGTGTGCAAGCAAGTCCTTCTTATCGCCTTTTTCCACATAGTAAAGCGACTGATTGACTGTTTGCGCAGTGGTGGCCTGTGGTGTCACTTCCACCTTCACCGGACTGGTAAGTATGGATGAGGACAACTTCACAATCTCAGGTGGCATAGTGGCACTGAAAAAAAGTGTTTGACGCTTTACCGGCAGATGCGAAATAATTTTCTTCACATCGTGGATGAAACCCATGTCCAACATGCGGTCAGCTTCGTCCAGCACAAATACTTCAAGTGTTTTCAGATTTACAAAGCCTTGATCCATCAAATCAAGCAAGCGACCCGGTGTGGCTATCAATATGTCCACTCCTTTGCGCAACGCTACGGTTTGCGGGTGCTGTCCAACTCCACCAAATATGACCGTGTTGTGCAAACCAGCAAATTTTCCATAAGCAGAAAAACTATCGGCAATTTGTATGGCCAATTCCCGGGTTGGTGTCAATATCAAAACTTTGATGTCGCGCTTGCCTTGCACGTTTTGTTTTTTGTTGTAAAGATTTTGAATGATGGGAATTGCGAAAGCCGCTGTTTTTCCGGTGCCTGTTTGTGCGCAGCCTATAAGGTCGCGGTTTTCAAGCACTACAGGTATAGCCTGTGCTTGTATCGGTGTAGGTTTCTCGTAACCTTCATTGTTGAGGGCTTTCAAGATGGGTTCTACAAGACCCAAAGATTCGAATGTCATTTTTTTTAACATGTTTGTTTATGTTCTAAAGCACAGCATACATATGCATGCGTTGCAGTAGAATTTGTTGTAAATAAATTTTCTTGCTGAAAATGTGCAACTCGGATTTTCAAGAGGGGCTTGTTTGGCCTCTGATGTTTTCAGCATCCTGTTGACTCGAACTATTCAGGTTTCGGAAATGAGCTTTTGGAGAAGTGCTCAACCTGAGATGTAAAAGACAAATGCGGGGCTAATGTACGGCATTGTCCTCGCAAAGGTTCTATTGTCATATAAAAGTGCCGTCTGTCGCTCTGCTTAGCTAAGAGATGAATCAATGCGCAGGTGTTGCAATTTTTTTTTAGTCCTGTTTGAACGCATTCCTCTCTCACAAGTAACAACCCTCCGAATCGCTTGCCGCAAGCAGGCATCATCATCAACCAAAAAAATAAATCAATATGAAAAAGTATTTATCCTTTCTATTCATTGCAGCTTGTCTGCTCATCTCAGTGGCTTCATTTTCTCAAGCCGCTGGCAATTTTATTTACAACAATCCGTATTCGATGAATACAGATCGCATCACCATTCCAGCCAACATACCCAATGCCAACATAGTGAACCTGAAGGCAGAGGTGATGATGAACGTACGCGCCACCAGCTATACAGCCATTTTCGCTGCTGTGCAAATAGGCGTGGATGTATTTCAGGTGGACAGCCTCATGCAGCAACGCCTTGATCAGGTTCGATATGCATTGGGCATGATGGGCGTACCGGAAGATGCTATTCACGTGGATGCTGTATCAATGGTACCTACCTATTCATATAAAGTAGAAGAGAAAAAATTCAGCAAGCGCATGACGGAAATTCCTACCGGATTTGAAATGAAAAAGAACATTCACATTCTTTTCAAAGAACACGCAATTCTGGATCGTATCATTTCCGAAATGGCTTTTGTGGACATCTACGAATTGGTGAAAGTGGAATATAACCTGGATGGCATGGACACATACTTCAACGAATTGCGAGATGCGGCCATGAAATCAATAGCCTCGAAAGAGCTAACCTACAATACGCTGAAGTTTCATTTAACGGCCAATGCCATGA
The DNA here is from genome assembly GCA_046155615.1 of Flavobacteriales bacterium. GTDB lineage: Bacteria > Bacteroidota > Bacteroidia > Flavobacteriales_D > Sanyastnellaceae > JANNVZ01. Next base: position 22,663 of record JBJXFP010000127.1, read on the forward strand.
GTGATGGTTTCACTTGTACCTATCCAATGGAACGCTACAAACAGTACACAGCCTACTATAGTGGAGCATCACCTGTTGCAGTGAAATATGAAAGAGAATTTCGCGACATGAACAACATTTATGTTAGTGGCAGAGGCAATACCGTGAAGGTGGACGGTTCGCTGACTGCTGATGCGCGCGACCAACACTTCACAATTCAAACTGCTGAGAAGAATAAAACTATCTACTACGACCGTTTACCATATAATCAGTTTGATAAAGTGCTGAATGCTGATATGGAAGAACCTTGTATTCAATTCTTCTACACGTTGCAACTTTCCTATACTGTAATGACTCAAGAGCAATGGGATAAGATGAAAGAGAATGAAGAGCTGATGAAGAAGCAACAACACGCCATGCCACATTTCGGTAAGGGACGCAAGGCGCGCAAAGCCCAAAAGCAGTGGATGGAACAACAGGGCATCTGGTGAAAAGTGAAAGAATATTGTTCAACAAAAAACAAAAAGGGTGGCCTAAGGCCACCCTTTTTTGCGCTTCATCATATTTCGGTTATGCAGCTACCAGCTTACTCAGGCTTCTGTACAAGTAAACAGTAGAGATATGCCTTCTCAGAAATCGGGCTGAAGAGTCAGAGTTGACCATCTTCGCATAAGTGTTGTAGGGCACGCCAAAAAATTCGTAGGTATTGCCATCAGCGAAAATTACTTTCAGAACTTGCTTCTCATAGTTGAAATCAACGATGCCTGCTGTGGCTAAGGTTTGATTGAAGGCCTCTTTCGTTTGCTCAATGGTCTCTGGAGCAATGCTTACTAAGAAGTGGTAGGCCTCAATGATTTCCTTGCTGCGCAATTCGGCTTCCTCTTTGAGTTCAGCGCTATCAAAGAATTTGTCAGGATGGCTGTCCTTCATCGCATTGCGATAGATGGTTTTCAGTTCTGACAAAGTAGCCTTGCTGGTCACGCCAAGAAGCTTGCGGTAGTCGTTGATTTTTTTCATGTTGTTTTGATTGTGCCTTTTTTCAAAGGCGCGCGAAAATACACCTTCACTTTGGTTATCAGGCATGTCGCACAATATTCTGTAGTGTCTCAGTTTGAATTTCAGCTATGCCACTCATGATCAGTTTGTTCTTCAGTATTTCTGTTCAGCTCCGTGATGCTTCACTTTTTGAAAATTTAAGAAGTATGAATCAAGCGCACATAGGCTTGGATTGATTTAGTTTGCCTCGCGAAAAATTTCATTTTTTGAAAACTTCATTCAGCATACTATTCATTCTCCTCTTCTTCTTTGCGGTCAGCGTGGATACGCTGATGTTTTGTTTTGAGGTGTCACCCGGTGTCAGTATATCGGTCATTGAAAATTTTTCAGGAGAAGAAAAGGAATCAGACACGGAAGAATCGAAAGGGAAAAATGAAGAGCCGTTGATTTCAGAAGGTAATGACCATCTTGATTCAAATGATTTAGGCGCTTTGCCATTGACATTTGCACACCATGCCTGGTGCGCAGCCAGGTCGGGCCACAACGAATGTGTGTACTCGCCTCCTGAGGTGTTCTGATTTATATGGGCTTGTTCTAAGCCTGAACTGAACACAACATTTTTTTTATTCAACTTTATAGTAGAGCCAGCAGCTCTGTTGTGCTGTGCCATCCATTCAATTTATGAAATCTCCAATCAACATCAAGAAGGAACTTTCGTTTCAATATCTCAAAAATGATTTGCCCGCTGGTCTTGTCGTTTTCCTTGTGGCATTGCCACTTTGTCTTGGCATTGCACTGGCCAGTAATGCCCCATTATTTTCGGGAATTATTGCAGGAATAGTAGGCGGCACAGTGGTGGCTTTCGTAAGTGGTTCTTCACTCAGTGTGAGCGGTCCGGCTGCGGGACTTACTGTAATAGTAGTAGATTCTATTGAGAAGTTAGGCACCTTCGAAGTATTTCTATTAGCCGTTGTAATTGCAGGTATTCTACAGATTGTACTTGGCTTTTTGAAGGCCGGAATTATTGGCTATTACTTTCCTTCTAGCGTCATCAAAGGAATGCTTGCTGCTATTGGCATCATCCTGATTTTGAAACAAATTCCTCATGCATTGGGATACGACAAGGACAGTGAAGGTGATTTTGATTTCATTCAAAAGGATGGAGCAAACACCTTCACAGAAATTTGGAACGCGATTCAGCATCCGCAATTGGGTGCAATCATCATAGCGCTGGTATGCATCGCAGTGCTCATTCTATGGGAAAGACCATTCTTGAAAAAATTCTCATTTTTTAGAATTGTTCCCGGTGCACTGATTGTGGTGATCATCGGTATCATCATGAATGAGTTTTTCAAATTGCAGAATCCGACATTGTCTTTGTCTGGTGATACGCTTGTTCGGTTACCGGTCTCAAATAACTCAAGTGAATTTTTCAGTCATTTCACACTACCCGACTTCTCTGCCTTTGGCAATTATCAAGTGTATATAGTAGCATTGACTATTGCCATCATTGCAAGTCTGGAATCGTTGCTGAGCGTTGAAGCTGCTGACAAATTGGATCCGCACAAGAGGAACACCCCTGCCAATAGGGAATTGAAAGCCCAAGGCATTGGCAATCTCATTTCAGGACTTATTGGTGGACTACCACTTACCGCAGTTATTGTTCGTACTTCAGCCAACATCAATGCAGGTGGCAAAACGAAATTGTCAGCCATTTTTCATGGACTTCTTTTATTGGTAAGTGTCATATTTCTGGCCCCTCTGCTCAACAAAATTCCTTTGGCATGTCTTGCCGCGTTGTTGCTCATGGTAGGCTACAAACTGGCCAAAGTTTCGCTTTTCAAATCGATGTATCACCTTGGCTGGGCTCAGTTCCTACCATTCATAGTTACTGTGTTGGCTATTCAATTTTCTGATTTACTAAAAGGAATTGCAGTGGGTTTGCTTGTAGCCATGTTTGTGATTCTACGCAACAATTTTAAGCGCGCATTCACGGTGAACAAGAGTATGATTCAGAACAGAGAAGAGGTTTCCATAACCTTTTCTGAAAACGTCACATTTCTAAACAAAGGGGGAATAGGTCAGGTGCTGGATGAGGTACAAGAAAATTCAACTCTCATCATTGATGGAGTGAAATGTCACAATATTGATTTGGATGTTTTGGAATTGATTCATGATTTCAAGACAGGCCCCGCTCAATTGAAAAGTATCAAAGTTGTACTTAGACACATCCCAGAGTTCAACGGATTAGCAGCTCATTGAAACCATCTTGTATTACAAACTTCATAAAATTTAATACCTAAATAAATCATTCATGAAAGCACATACTTCAGAAACACAGGCCACTGTAACTCCTATGAAGGCTTTACAATTTCTCAAAGAAGGAAACCAACGATTTGTAAATAACCTTAAAGTAGATCGCAATCTGTTGCAACAAGCAAACGAAACACGCGAAGGACAATGGCCGTTCGCTGTTATTCTGAGCTGCATTGACAGCCGCACATCTGCGGAGTTGATTTTCGACCAGGGATTGGGTGATGTTTTTTCCATCCGTATTGCTGGAAATATTGTGAATACTGACATTATCGGCAGCATTGAGTTCGCATGCAAAGTGGCTGGATCCAAACTTATCGTGGTGCTTGGTCATACTAAATGTGGTGCCATCAAAGGCGCCTGCGACCATGTGGAAATGGGAAATCTTACTGAGTTGCTTGCAAAAGTTCAGCCAGCTGTGTATCAGGAGACACAAACCAGCAAGTATGAAAACCGCAACAGCGACAATCCAAAATTTGTTGAGAATGTAACAGACCTCAACATCAAACGCTCGGTGAAAACCATCGTGGACAGAAGTTACATTCTGGAACAAATGATTGAGCGAGGAGAGATTGCCATCATTGGTGCAAAACACAATCTCGATACAGGCATGGTGAAGTTTTATGACGACACCATGATTTGCGACAAAGCAGATGTCAGAGAACAAATGAGCTACTAAAAAACAGCATTGATTGTATGAAACAAAGCATGTTCGATGAAGCCCATCTGCTTAACGAGTTGAAGCATTACCTGCCTTCGCAAACTCCAATCAAGGAATTTATTCACCACAACACGCTGCATGCTTTTCAGAGCATGAAGTTTTACGATGCCATTTTCAAAGCTTCAAAGATTTTTGGTTATCAAGTCACTATACAACTGCATGAGTTTCGGGAGTTGTATCAAATGGGAAGAATCAGAAACGATGTAATGGAGCGCGTGATTGCTGATAGAAAAGGCAAAAGCGAAGTTGCGAAGTGGAAGGAGAAATTGTTGAAAGGAAATTACCATACGCACAACGAGCCACGTATCGGAAAGCTGCGATCCAATTGGAAAAGTGCTTACGGCATTGACCTGGACAACCTGGTGCAGCCGTTGCTGTTTCGCATTCTGTGTGCCTATCTCGACCAGGGCGTTTCCATTCAGAAGTTTCCTGTAGTGAAGGATAATTTCCTCGACTCTCTTCGCTCGATGGAGAAAAATTCTTTCTCTTCATTCTTCAAAACAAAACGTGTAAAGAAATTTTTTCTATATGGTGATTGCAGTCTTTCACATTTGCTGAAGATGGTTGTAGGAGATGAAAGCTATTTCGAACAATATGTATTCGACCAACAGTTTACACATCAAGGTTGGTCTGGTTTGGTAAGTGCTGTGGAAGACCATCCATACACGCTCATGGACAATCGCCCTATTGCATTGCTCGAGTTGATTGCGTTTGAATTGTTGCTCGAAATGGATGCACTTGACCATGAGTTGGGCAACATGTGGCAACCGATTTCGCGCATTACTACTCAGCCGCCTTTGCATTTGTTTGATGAAGTGGAATCAACAGAATTACAGGAAGTTTTTAAACTCTGGCAAGACGCATTTGAATGGAGTTATTACGATGAAGTGCTTTCAGGAATTTCACTGCAACTGAAGAAGGAGCCACTTGCTGTTTCGCCTAAAACCTTTCAGGCGATGTTCTGCATAGACGAGCGCGAGTGTTCAATACGCAGGCACATAGAGTATGTGGACAAGAATTGCGAAACGCTGGGCACGCCCGGCTTCTTCGGTGTGGAATTTTATTTCAAGGCGGAACACGCGAACTTTTACGACAAGCTTTGCCCAGCACCAGTCTATCCGAATTTCCTCATAAAAGAACATGGCTCGAAACACAAACGCGAACATGAATTGCTCTACACCGACCATGCGCATACATTTCTTGGTGGCACGTTGAGTTCTGTTTCACTTGGCTTTGGTGCAGGAGTGAAGTTGTTGCAAACACTGTTTCGTCCGCGCATGAGTCCTGC
>JBJXFP010000129.1:0-8705 GCA_046155615.1 Flavobacteriales bacterium
TTTCTTTTTGCCTACAGGCAACACTGGTTGTGCATTTACCATACTTACACGGTAGCTGTGCTCACGGTAGATAGACGATGCCTCACCGGGTGTGCTTCCCACGGGATGCAAGAATTTGAGTATTGAAGGGTCAAAAAATTGCCAGGTAAAACCACCGGACTCAAGCCACAATGCACCCGTTGGAAGGGCCGCGCGAAACTGAACTTGTGCCGGCCACTGGCCTTTGTTCTCTACCATTTCAGCTTGAGCATTCAGTTGCGCACCAAGCAGCATATAGAATATGGTAGTGAGAAAAATTTTCATAGCGGGCTTGGTCAAGACAGTGTACAACCACATTTAGTTGTCACATCAAAAATAGAAAAATGGCGGTCACTTCTATTGTGTGTAGGGTTACCAATTACTGATCTGTATTTAGCGATGTCCGGCCAATTGGAGCATTTGGATATTGTCTGCATGTTGTAGTTGGAAAGCAGCATGAGTGCATATCTATAATTCTATATTTGGCGGCCTTTTTTATCAAACTACTTATTCATATTAAAAAATCATTACGCAAATGAAAAAAATCTACTTGCTTGCTTTTTCATTGGTAGCTGCTGTGGGTGCAAATGCACAAACCCAACAGGTGACAGCTCAGAAAAAACAATTTACCAGGGATGAAATTACTCCCACTTCTATTGTGATGCGTCAGGATCGCATCCAGGATGCTTCTATCCTGCGCACTGTTATTTTCGAAGAAGACTTTCAGGCAGTAACAGGAACTTTGCCCCAACCTCTTCCCGCATTATGGTCAACGCCTATAGTGACTACCATCATTGACGATTTTGATGAACCTGATGAGCCTATCATTGATGTGTCATCATTCACCGTGCAAAATTCTGAAACTGCCGTAGCTGGTGGCTATTGGCCCGTGCCTGAGTATGGCGGAAGCAATCAGTTTGCAGGTGCCAACGATGATGCAGACCCATGTAATTGCGCTAACGCGGACACTTACCTGCAAACTCCGGTTATTGACTTCAGCGATGCTACTAACCCGGCCTTGATTTTCGACATCTTCCACGATCAAGGATTTGGCGGTGGCGCAGCCATAGCCCAAATCTCTACCAATGGCACTGACTGGGTGGACATGGTCTATAGCGGCAGCGATGATGGCACTTTGCCTGTAGATGAAAGCGTTTGGCAGACTTGCATATTCCTGTTGTTTGAGTATGCCGGTGAATCAACTGTTTCAATCCGCTTCCATTGGACTGATAACGACACATGGGCATCAGGCTTTGCTGTAGACAATGTGGAAGTTGGTGACCTTGAAGCCAACAACATGGCCCTCAACAAAGTGGTTTTTGGCAACTGGTATATGGAGGATTTCATAGAAGGTTTCTGGGACTACACCATGATCCCTGTTTCTCAAACTTCAGAGATTCAGGCAACTGCCATCGTTGCTAATAATGGTTTGAACGACCAGACCGGAGTTACATTCAACCTTGAAGTTTCAATGAATGGTACTGAGGTTTCAGGCAGCCCGTTTGTAAGTGATCAGACTGCAGATACTCCAAGTCTTCAAAAGGATACACTTTCAGTATTGACACCCTACATACCAGGTGAGCTTGGTGAGGTAAGCATAGAGTGTTCAGTAGTATCAACAGTTACCGATGACGACCCAACGGATGACAGTTCTACCAAATCACTGATGATAACCGCTGAAACTTATGCACGCGATGCAGATGCTGCACAAGCATTTGTGCTTATAGCCAACGAGGAGATTTATGGCAACCTGTTTGGAATGCATGCCAACGAGTTCTTTGGCGGGATAGACGTAGCAGTGGGCGGAGGTACTGATGAAGGTACCATCATTCAAGGTCAATTGTTCTACTTCGATGGATTGGACGAAGATGGCTTGCCAGTTCTTTCGGATGTGGACGACTCTTTTACAGTTCAACATATCGTGACCGCTGACGATCTCAATGGTGTGGGCGAAAACAATTTCATCACGCTTGGTTTCGAAGATGGCGCACAGGAACTGGAAGCCGATGTCACCTACATGGCTTGCATTATCAATTTGGATGGTGGCGACTTGCGCATACCAGTTTCTGGCCCCAACAACTGGCCGGCTTCATGGATATACTCTGGTGGCGAGTGGGGCTGGACAGGCTCAGTACCTATGATTCGTTTGAATGGCGATCCAAACGTATCAGTGAAGGAAAACGAAACTGTTGCCAATACTGTAACAGTGGATCAAAACATGCCAAACCCTGCAAATGGTATCACAGTGATAAACTACAACCTGCCAGCAGCAGAAGTGGTAACCATCACCGTGCGTGACATGACCGGCCGTACAGTGAAGGTGATGAACCTCGGCAAACAAACACCTGGTGCACAACGCTATGAGTTGAATGTGTCGGACCTCAGCGCAGGTTCTTACACATACACCCTGGTGGCTGGCGAGGTTGCTGCAACCAAAGAGATGATTGTGAAATAATCAGTAAAATTTTCATTCATAAAAAGGCCCCCATGCAGCGGGGCCTTTTTTTATGCATCTGTCGGTAGGGTGTATGAGGGCACACGTGTACTTTCACGCGCTCAAAAATTTTTTTACAATTAACCCATAACATTCAGAGATGAAAAAAATTTACTTACTGGCTGTTGCTTCTGTAGTTGCAATGGCATCGTTCGGACAAAAGCAACAGGCTGTGTCTGATCAAAAAGCAACACCACGTCCGGTGTTAGTGCAAGATGGTGACGGTCACCCCGTGACCGTTTCAACCACTCGCGGCAGTGGCGGCTCTACCTTTTGGTGCGAAGACTTTTCAAACGGACTTGCCGGAAGCAATGGCGTTGGTGCAATGACCATACAAGATAGCGGAACAGATCCAATCTGGATGATGGCTGATGCAAACAGCCCTGCCGGACAATTCTCCTCAAACTTAGCTGCTATGGCATCCCCTACTGCAGCCAATGGCTGGGTAGTGTTCGACTGCGACCTTTACAACGATGACCTGGCAAATGTGGAAACTGTGAGCGGGACGCTTACCACGCCCTCATTGGATATGACAAGCCTTTCTTCTGTTATCGTGGACTACTATCAGTACTTCCGCTATTGCTGCTTTTCTGCTTCACCACTTACCTTAGAAGTAAGTGTGGATGGTGGTACCAACTGGACAGTGTTTCCGGGCCACGGCACTTTCATCCCTTCTGCCAACACACTTTCAGCAAATCCGCTTAACACCACCGTGGATATCTCTTGCGTGGCTGCCGGAGAATCTAATGTGCGCATCCGTTGGGGCTACAACACAGCGATTGCTGATGGTTACTCACACTACTTCTGGGGGATTGATGACATCTGCATTTATGAAAATGAAAGCGACAACGATCTGGAAATAGTGCAGGTAACAAATGGTGATGTGTTCAACCTCTGGGAATACCGCGTAACTCCGATGGAGCAAAAAGTAGCTGCTGGTGATGGTGGTGTGTTCTCACAAATTATCTATCGCAACAAAGGCTATCAGGATCAAACCAACACAGTAGTTACACTGGAGGTAATAGGCCTTGATGGTACCACGGTGCTCACCACTGTGCAGTCGGCTCCGTTCACAGCTCCTTCTACTACCAATGATGTGGATTGCCCTGCAGCTCCATATGATACCCTTGCGTTATTTACCAACTGGGAGCCTGCAGCCGGAGCAACTGGTGTATATATCCTGCGTGCAACAATTTCAAGCGATGCCACCGACCTTACCCCTGAAAACAATACTTACGACCATGACATCGAATACACCGATTATGAATACGGGCACGATGCACTTGATTCACTGAACATACAAGTAGGCCCTGCTGATGCTGATACTCCCGGCAATTTCCAGCCGTGCGGATTCGGGAACTTCTTTACATTCCCTAATGCAGGTTCTACCGCTTATGGTCTCACCACACTTTTTGGCAGCAACTGCAATGCCGATGTCTTCATGCAGGCATTGCTTGTAGAGATAGAAGCCGGTGGCAACCTTAATGACAATGGTGCCGAAGTGGGCTACAATGAATTTGAAACGTTGAACCAAACATGGATTGATGCTGACTATCCACAATACTTCCCATTTGAAGATGCGGTGGATATAGATGAAACATTGGTTTATTTCTGCGGTGTGCGCAACCCTGATGAAAGCTCTGAGGAACTTTGGGTGCTTTGCTGGGACGATAGCGATACTGACAACTCAACAGGCTCATTCGAACAAACAGGCGATGGCGATTTTGTGTGGTTCGGCTCACAAACCTTTACCCCGTATGTACGCCTCATTCTTGAGAACCGCACCAGCGTGGAAGAACTTGCACAGCAAGTAGGCTTGTCAAACTTCCTCATCAGCCCTAACCCTGCGGTGAACATGGCCAATGTGAACTTCACACTTGCGAAAGCCCGCTATGTGGCTTACGAAGTGCGCAGCATCGATGGCAAACTGATAGAGTGGGCTAACCTTGGTATGTATAACCAGGGCAACAACACATTGCCTTTGGATGTAACTGAATACGCTGCGGGCAACTACATCGTGAACATCATCATAGATGGTGAGCACATCTTCACGCAACAAATGAGTGTGACTAAATAAACAAGGATAATATTTTTATATAGCTGACAAGAGGCTGCTTCAATTGAGGCAGCCTCTTTTCATTTGAATGCCCGGGTCACATTCACTTTTACTTTGTGCGCCCCACACTGACGCATCATAGTCCCGATTTTTTCTTGAAAAAACACTTGATCATAGTAGCAGCAGGCAGCGGAAGCCGCATGGGTGCCGCGGTGCCCAAACAATTTTTGCAATTGGCAGGCAAGCCGGTGCTGATGCATACCATGGAATTGTTTGCAGACACACTTCCCGATCTGAATATGGTATTGGTGCTTTCAGAAAATCAAATGCAGTATTGGGAAGACTTATGCCGTACGCTGGCATTCCACTTACCACATCATGTGGTGGCCGGAGGGGCTGAACGCTTTCACTCCGTGTTGCAGGGATTGAATGCAATAACTGATACAGAAGGTGTGGTTGGTGTGCACGATGCTGTGCGGCCTCTGGTGAACAAAGTTGTGATAGAGCGCTGCTATGCTACGGCCCTGCAAATGGGCAATGCTGTGCCCATGATTGGCCTGAGCGACTGCCTGCGTGAAATGGTGGCGGGCGTGAGCCATGTGGTGGACAGAAGCAAATATTGCTTAGTGCAGACGCCACAATGTTTTCTGCTGAATCAGTTGCGCGAGGCATACGGGCAGCCTTTCGAACCTCATTTTACTGACGATGCGGCCGTGGCTGAGGCAGCAGGCTATGCCATCCATCTGGTGGAAGGCAACGAGGAAAATATCAAACTGACGCATCCTGCTCACTTTCGTCTGGCTGAGGCTCTGTGGCAGCGCTAACTTCTGCATCCAATCCGAGATAGGCATGAGCGTATGCCGGCCATTTGCTTCGGTTGCTCAGGTAATATGTAGCCAGCCCAAACAGGGCAAATGAAAGTATGTAGTTGAATAACACACCTCCACTGTCTGCACTCAACTCTTCGCCATTCAATGAATGGTAGGTCATGAAGGTGACAATGGCCAGTGTGTTGTTGGCTGCATGTGCCAGCATACTGGTCCAAAGGCTGCCACTCCAGACAACCAAATATCCAAGCAAAGCACCCATCAACATACGTGGCAGAAAACCATAGAACTGCATGTGTATGGCGCTGAATAGTGCAGCCGAGACCCAGATAGCCAGGTGTATGTTTCTGAAAGCCTTGGCCAGCAGCGGCTGCAGTACCCCGCGAAATAAAAGCTCCTCGCACACTGCCGGCAGCAGTGCAATAGAAACTATGGTGATGCCCGTATCCCAGCCATTAGACGAGGTCAGCATCACCTCGGTAAGTTGTTCTGCGGCTTGCTCCTTTGGTGCCGCCCACTGTGCAAACCGCGAGCCTTCGGGCAGCAGCCACTCATTCAGGCGGCTCACCACATCTATCCAGGCGGCTGACAGAAATATGTATGCAATGCCGGATAGGGCGAAGAAGCCGGGTGTGCGCAGCATGAGTCCGTTCACTGTTTTTTTCCCGAACAAAAAATAAAATGCCACGGCAGGCAGCAAAAATGAAAACACTTGTGTGATGCTGTTGGCCCATTTCAACACATTGCTGTTCTCGGCTACAGGTGCTGAAATGATTGCTGCCACACCATCTAACGATGTGCCTGTGACCGCTACTATGTAAAACAGTGAAAGCGCATTGCCAATCAACAGTCCAAACAGAACCATCATGACCAATATCAGAAACTTGATCCATGGATGCAATTCATGGTAAACAGAAGTGGAAGACATGCGGCCAAAGAAAACCAATCGAGAGCAATTGGCGGCAAACTCACGCACTTCATCTGCACGGTCTATTTTTGCCGACTCCTCATGCCATCTATTGCACACATCACATTGCCGGATTTTCCACTGCTACTTGCACCTATGGAAGATGTGAGCGACCCGCCCTTTCGCATGGTGTGCAAGGAGCACGGTGCCGACCTCATGTACACCGAATTCATAAGCAGCGAAGGGCTGATACGCGATGCAGCCAAAAGCCGTCAGAAGCTTGACATCTATGAATATGAGCGGCCTATCGGGGTTCAGATTTTCGGCAGCGATACTGAAACCATGGTGCGCTGTGCTGAAATTATTGAAGCTACCAACCCCGATTTGCTCGATATTAACTACGGCTGCCCGGTAACCAAAGTGACTTGCAAAGGCGCAGGTGCAGGCATCCTGAAAGACATACCCAAAATGGTGAGCATGACGGAAGCCATAGTGAAAGCCACCAAGCTGCCCGTAACGGTAAAAACCCGATTAGGCTGGGACGAAAGCACCAAGAATGTGGTGGAAGTGGCAGAGCGCCTGCAGGACATCGGCATCAAAGCACTCACCATACATGGCCGCACACGGGTGCAGATGTACAAGGGCGATGCTGACTGGACACTGATAGCCAAAATAAAAGACAGCGGCAAGCTGCACATTCCTCTATTTGGCAATGGCGACATTGACTCGCCTGAAAAGGCATTGGAATACCGAAACAAGTATGGCGTGGATGGCATCATGATAGGCAGGGCCAGCATTGGCCACCCATGGATTTTCAATGAGATAAAACACTATTTCGCCACGGGCGAAAAACTGCAGCCGCCTACCATTCAACAAAGGGCCGAAGCCTGCCGCAAGCATTTCGAATTTTCGCTGAAGTGGAAGGGCAACATACTTGGCGTGCTGGAAATGCGCAGGCACTACTCCAACTACTTCAAAGGCCTGCCCGATTTCAAGAGCGACCGCATGGAGCTGGTGACTGAAAAGGAACCTGCCGCCATAGTGCAGAAGCTGGAAGAGATTAAAACAAAATATGCGATTTTCAATTGAGCCGACTCGCCTCGTCTATTTCGTATTGAAAAAATTCATGGTGCGCTCTAAGCCGATGTTGCCAAAGCTGAATACTGCGTTGGCTGCGTGCTCCACCCTTTCGCTGAGAGTTTTTAACTCCTCGGCATTCCACTTGCTCAGCACATAATCCACCTGCTGGCCTTTGCCAAACTCCGCGCTGATGCCAAAGCGCAGGCGTGCGAAGTTTTTTGTTTGCAATACTTCAGTGATGTGTTTTAACCCGTTGTGACCGCCATCGCTGCCTGCTGCGCGTATTCTTATTTTGCCGAAAGGCAGGGCAAGATCATCAGTTAGCACCATCACATTTTCTATTGCAATGTTCTCATGCTGCATCCAATACCTGACTGCGTTGCCGCTCAGGTTCATGTATGTAGTAGGCTTGATGATGATGTAGGCGCGGCCCTTGCTTCGTGCCTCACACACATCGGCATAGCGCCCGCTTACGAATGTCGCCTTGCATTGTGCAGCCATCTGCTCCGCTATGGCAAAACCGATGTTGTGGCGCGTGTCCACATATTCAACGCCCGTGTTTCCAAGTCCGGCTATCAGGTATTTCATGCTGGCACAAAAAAACAAAAGCCATCCGCCTTTATGGTGGATGGCTTTTTGTGTTTTGAATAAGTCGTTATAGAATTTGCGTGGTTACTTCTTGGCGGCTGCCGCAGGTGCGGCTGCCGCAGCTGGAGCTGCGGCTTTAGGATCTGCCGCTGCGGCTGTTTCGGCAGCGCTGGCACGTGTGGCGGTTACCTGCACCAGAGCGCTGGCTTCTGCCTCTAATATGGTGCAGCCCGGCACGGATACTTCGCGCACGCGCACTATGTCGCCTATCTGCATGGTTGATATGTCCACCTTGATGTCCTCAGGCAACAGTTCAGGCTTGCCGAATATGCGCACCTTGCGGTAGTTAATTACCAATTTGCCGCCATTCTTAACACCCTCTGAGGTGCCGAAGGTGCGCACCGGCAAAGTGGTCTTAATGGCTTTGCCTGGCAACAACTCCAGCAGATCGATGTGGGTTACCTTGTCAGTTACAGGATGCTGCTGCTGCTCCTGCAGGATGGTGGGGTAAGTTTTTCCCTCCACTTCAAGGTTAATCTGAAGTGTGTCTGGCTGACGGACAATTTTGTCCCAATCATTCACCGCGATGCTGAATGGAACTTGTTTTTCTCCGCCATAAATCACTCCGGGAATGCGACCACTGATTCGCAAATCCGCTGCGCCTCTTCTTCCTACGTTCTCTCTTGGAGAACCGCTCAATGAAACTTGTTTCATGTGTTTATGGTTTTTATTGAA
>JBJXFP010000149.1:0-3488 GCA_046155615.1 Flavobacteriales bacterium
CAGCCTTTCGCAGTGCTACAGTGAGGAGCTTTGAGCATTGGAAAAACCAATTCATGAACTACACCTACAACCAGCTTAGCTGCACATCAGCAGAGAATGTACATAGCTGGACCATGAAGCAAGTTAGTGAAGACTCTGTGGTGGATTTACTCGCACAGTTTAACTACAAGCAGTTGGCCGATGTGATAGTAGAACACCACGACCACTTTGTACACAAGGCCAACGATGCATACTTCCAGTACCTGTACCAATGGAAATACAGCTTGGAATATGAATACCACAAGTACAAACAGATATCAGAAGGCAAAGCAGACATCAATCATTTTCTGAATTATTTGGACGATGACAGCACTGCAACTTTCATAGACACCTTAGATGCTTTTCGCATACTGCGCAATAACACAGCCCAGCAGATTAACGAATCACTTGAGGCCGATGAATGGGACGAATATTTTGACCAATACAAAGAGAAACGGAGCAGCCTTGTAGAGCAACAATTCATCAGACAATTCAGCATTCAAAACTTAGAAGGCGATCCACTGCTACAATACAAGTACCGCAAAGTGCTTGACGAACCCGGCAACAAGATTTATCTCTTTCTGCCTTCGGCCAACTATGCGCTGCATTCAGTGCTGGGCATTTTCACCCGTCAGCCAGACAATACGTGGAAGTATGAGTTGGATCAACTCGAATTTAATGCGGAGGCTGATGGCGAACAAGACTTTACACCATTCAACAATGCATTCGGCATCTTAGGAAAATCAAATTGCTTAGTGCTTGACACTGCGGGTACCGGAGTGCAGCTACACAAGTTATTTGTGAGTTATGAGTACTTCTCGCGCTATCCATTCATCTGGATAGTAGGCGATGCGCAAGACGATTTACCGCATGGCTTTGCGCTGAACCCTTACCACAACGAAATATTCTACCACATGCTGGACAGCACTGAAATAGTGGGAATGAAATTTACCAAGGAAATAGACGTTGAGAAAAAGCTACCAACAAACGGCAGCTATTATGACGATAGCTATTACTACAACAGAACTTACGATTACAACTTGGAACGTACAGAAGCACAAAGACGTATGAAAACCGATGCGCTCACTACTCAAAATTTGCAGAAACTCGCCCCTTGGCGCATACTGTATCACCAGCCTTTCGCCACAGCTGACTTAGATGGTGACGGCATCACCGAACTATTCACCTACGACATCAGTGCAGGCAAAGTAGAACGCCAGCAATGCTATACCATGCGTAGCGGAGCACTTACCCGCCTGCCAGACGAAGAGGCCAAAACACTGCTCGCCAACAGCCAGCGATTTCAAAACCTGATGCATTACTCTGCAATGGGTAACAAGAAAAAATGAAAGAACACATGAAGCACAAAATGACACATGTAGTAAGTCTGCTTTTATTGCTGAGTCTATCGCTGGGTGCAGCAGCCAAAATGGATACACTGAATCTAGGGTGCCGAGTACTGCTGAGCTACGACAGCAAGGTGTATAAACAGCGCTGGTGGAACTATGGTTTCAGTTTGAAAGGAGTGAAACATCCGCTTTTCATCAAGGCCGATGCAGACTACGTCTATAACCCCGGCAGCAAGCTGAAACACACCAATGAATTTGAAGAAGGCAATGAACATGAGCTTTACTACTCGCAAAACAGCAACTATGAACTAAGCCGCGAGCAAGTCACCATCGGGCAGATTCCATTCACTATTATCAAATACCTGAGTGAAAACTGCGGCATGAATGGCAAGGTTTCATATTACGCATTCCACTGCTATGCCGATGTAGTGCTCAATGGTGTGTCGCATGTGGTGGTGACATGCAGCAGCGAATGGGGCGATGAGAAAACTTATGATAAAAAACGGGCGGAACTGACCAAACTTTTGCAGTTGTTCCAAAACATACATACACCGGAAACAGAGAGCAACTACTTCGCATCACATGGAAAATGGACTGCAGACAAACAAGAAACATACTGGAAAGAAAGAATGGAAAAGCGTGCGAAAGCATTGCACAAAACATCATTGCGCAATGCCAAACCGCGCAAAAAGCCACTTGATTATTATTACTATTACAGCGACTGGAATGCAATGGGCATGGGCATAGAAACTTTTCGTGAACTGCAAGCCAGTGAACAATATGAACAACTTGCAGACACCATTCGCAAGACCTACCTGCGTACGCAGCTACCGGAATTGGCCCGTTACATGAAACACTACCGCGATTTCAATTACAGTTACAATCATGAATATGATATCTACAAAAAAATGGGCACAGGAAAAGTGTCGTACACTGACTACCTGAACCACATCAACCAGCAGCTTGAGTGGAATGTGCTGGATACTCTGGAAGAGCATATCAAGGTGAACCACTTCGACCTCTTCAAACTACTTGATTTCATTTCACCAGCAACCATTCGCTATGGCGATTATTTAGAAAAGCGATTCTACTTCGACTTCCACACGCCATTCCTTAAGTCATTTTATAAATACACCTTGCACTGTGCTGACAGCAGCTTTTATCCTTATGCGCATCTGCTCAATGATTCAGTGAGCGACCATTACTTTATGTTCAATCCGGAGGCTGACAAGCGATCAGAAATATTGCTTACCACCTTCAGAAAAAATACAAACACAGGCCTTTGGCAACACAGCATTGACTCGCTTGATGGCCACATCAAATACAAAGGCAACGACCGTTTAATTCCATTCAACCAATACTTCGTGCTGCGCCAAAGAGATGGAGCGTACATATTGGACACAGCGGGAACACACACAGTATGCTCTCCCCTGCCCTTCTTGCCTGACACGCTCAAGCACTTCATCTACAACTGCCGCGATGTATCGTTTGCTGACAGCGGTGCTTATGTCTATCCGCTGCTTGAGCAGTTTCAACGAGAAAAAGTAGCAGGCGATTTTGTATCGGATATGTTCAACAAAGCCATTGAGTTGAAAGAATTCTGTATAAAAAAATACCAGCAGAAATGCAAAGGCTGCATGGATATGGGGCATGGCGACACGCTCATTTACCCATCGTTCTATTATGGTTATGCGCGCAGTTTGCTTCATGCTTCGCAAATGATATACAACGTGCAGTACACGGTGCGTGATTTGAATGGCGATGACAACTCAGAGCTTTACAGCTATTGCATGAGCAATGGACAAGTGCTGGCACTGCACTGCTATACAAGCGACCACAGTGGTTGGAAAAAAATGGATAACACCATAGCACTGAAATGGCTTGAATACGATGTGGACTTCATGAATCTGCGCAGCTATTCGAAAATAGGACGGCAGAAGGCAGCCCTGCCACCAAGATAGCAAGAGAATTTTTCAAAGCTCCTCTACCCACGTCACATCTCTATTTTCGCGCGCCCCGAAAAAAAAGGGACTACACCAGATGCTGAATGTTTCCAACCTGTCGCTGCGCTATGGCAAGCGCACCCTTTTCGAAGATGTAAATCTGAAGTTCACCCATGGC
>JBJXFP010000162.1:0-3434 GCA_046155615.1 Flavobacteriales bacterium
GGACCATAAGCACTTGCAAGCGTGCATGACGAATTCACATTTCCGGTTTCGCTCACCATGGAAGTGACATCAACCAAACCAGGGCAGCAACTGCTTGTGGCCGCAGGGCACGGAGCAAATGCTGGCAACTCGTCTTCGCAGCCAACGGTGATGTCGGCAGGTTGCGTATCAAATTCGGGTAGGCACTGACTGCTTGCAGTGGTTGAAACAAAAATTCCTGCGGAGAAAATGGCTGTGTAAGCCAGAAAGGAGAGTGTACGACAAAGTACAGTGAGTATAGATTTCTTCACGTGATTAAAGATTAGGTTAACTAAAAGGTTGCAGGTAAAGCAGCGCAGGGGTGGGAACGTTTAGCTTTTTCCTTCCGCCAAAGTAGGCTTTTTTTCATTAACGCCAAGCCTCGGCAATAAAATTTCTTTTCAACGAATTTGTAAACGCAAGTCACAACTAAGGCAATACCATCATTTCTTACCTATGGCCTTTTCCAGAAATGACTTCATCGGTGCAGCTGCTTTGTTGTATTCCAGCACGGTTGTAAGCAGTTTTTCACCGAGGATCAATTTCGAATCAAGCTCCACCCAATAGTAGAATTGCTTGTTGTAGATGTACGGACATTTTTCGGCAGCAGCCTTCAGTTCGGGTGGCAGCACTTTGTTTTTTTCTCCTTGTATGTCGCCCCACATTTTCCTGAATGTTTTATCATCCAAAGCTTTCATGAATGATTTTGTGTCGCGAGCAATGGCTTGCCTGATGTTTTGCAACAGATCCTTTTCGAGGGTGTAAATGCCACCTGCCATAGCAAATTTTTCAGGACCCAGCTCCACGTATATGCCTGGGGCCGAGGCGTCACCCTTTCGCCCGTCACTACTCACAGCTGCCGACATGTGTAGTTTGTACGGGCTTTTATCTTTAGAAAAACGTATGTCGCGATTGATCCGGAAAATCACTGGCGATGGTTTCACATTGAGTGCCTTGTCTGTTTTGGCCAACTCCTTAATCAAGTCAGTGACAAAAATCTCAAATGGTTTCTTCACGCTGGTTTCATAGCGCTTCTTGTTGGCCTGAAACCAGTCGCGATCATTGTGTGCTGCAAGGTCTTTGAAAAACTGAAGAAAGTCTGGTGTGAAGTACTTCATAAGCAGATGTTAGAAGAACAGCGATAGCTGTGAGTGAGGTTTGATGACTGTTTTTTTCATGTGTGGTCAGGTTTCGAATATGATCATTGTACATATTTCTTCGTACAAGATTGCCAGCGCTACTCTGTTTTGTAAATATGAATACGCTCTATTGCATTTTGCTCATTCAGCCTGTGCAACAACTTGTCGAACCAGCCTGCTTCGATGGTGGTGAGGTGATGCAAACCCGGAAAATGAAGTTGTACGCGTTGCACACGTTCATCCATTTTTTCATCATCATAAAACAAAAAGTAATTGGGAACTGGGCGCTTGTGAAGCTTATCTGCATACAGCGATTCTTGATTTGCGAAATCATTCATCTCGGCTTCCACATTGTTTTGATCACTATAGAAATAATAAACCGGCCAACTATCGCCACTGTAAAACTGTGGCGGCATGCTGGCAGCATTTGTATGTGATGCTTCACGCACAAAATTGCGGCAATCGCCCTGTTGGTATAAGAACAACATTGCTTCTACCCTCGCCATCTTGCTGTAGGTAAAACAAGACACGAACATCACTATGAGATTGAGTGCCCAGAAAAAACCATAGCACCATTTGAGCAACGCTTTTTGCCTCAACCAGAAAATGGATGACTTCACAAACTGCTGCCAGCCGACCACACCGAGTATCACTACAAAAGGCAGGGCGGGCAGTATGAAACGCTCCTGACGGTTCGAAAAAAGAATGTGAAAAAGCAGAAAGCCAGCTACAGGCAAAAAGATGATAAGGTGACTCCGCCATTGTCTTAAGAAACCGAACATCAAAAACAAACTTACCGGAGGCATTATATAAAGTGTGATGAAACTGAGGTAGGTATAAGGCGAACCAGGATAGGAACCCGCATGTGCTCTGTTGTATTGAATGTAGCCTTGCAAATGCTGAAATGGCTGACCACCCCAGAGCAGCACATCGTCAAGCTGGGTGATGAAGAATGCCGTAAGCGAAATGAAGCCAAACAACAAGGCAGAGATGTATCCATGCTGAAACAAAAGCACCATACCAACAATGGCAACGAGTAAACCTGTCTGATAGCGCAACCCCACTGCAAGTCCCATAACAAATGCTGCTGCAAAAAATTTCCAGGTGAGTAATTGCGAAACATTACCTGCTTTCAGTGCATGAGCAATTTTGACCTTACTCAATGACACTGCATTCAGCAACCACCAATAGCCAGCAAGCAATGGCGGCATACAAACCATCTCCACCAGATTGCGCACACAGAAATTAGGCACTACTGCAAGCAAGGCCATAAGCAAACCGGCTTGTATGGCCTGTTTGGTGCCTGCTATCTTTTCTGTTATCCGGTAAACGAAATAGACAGTGAGCAATGAGTAACAAGCATGAATCAACCGCATCAGCATCATCTGCATTTCAGGATTGTCAATACCAATAGCTTGAAATATTTCGAAGAACACATACAAGAACCCAAGGTAAAAAAAACTGATTGGCTCAGGATGCTCTCGCGTGTTGTTGATGCCGGGCATCCAGTCGTTGAAGTTTTTTCCATCTGCCCAGCTCGCAGCAGGTTCTATGGTGAGGAAGTGATCGTCATGCATCATATATCCCCTGGCGAAAAAAACTGCCAGCAAGCGCGCCATGAATGCAAGGAGCAAAATCCAGAACAGTGGTCTGCGATGAAATGCTGTAATGAGTGCTTGCATGAATGGATTGATGCGGTGAAAATAAAGTTCAACCATTCGATGATTCAGCTCAATGAATTGAATTCACCGTGTCGGTTCTTCTCCTTACTCAGATTTCGTTCATGAGATGTCCCAGTGAATCCTTTTTGGTTTGCAGGTAGTGCCTGTTCTCCGGTCTGGGTTCTATGTTGATAGGAATGCGCTTCACTATTTCTATGGCGGTGTTTGCGAATGCGTCCATCTTATCAGGATTGTTGGTGATGAGGTTGATGCTGCGTACACCTGCTGCCAAAAGCATTTCGACAGCTACCACATAGTTACGCTCGTCAGTATGAAAACCCAGCGCATGATTTGCACGAATGGTATCCATGCCTTCATCCTGCAGGTTGTAAGCCTTCAGTTTATTCACCAGTCCGATTCCGCGACCCTCTTGCCTGAGGTAGATGAGTATGCCACCGTGCTCCTCCAGATATTTCATAGAAGCCGCGAGTTGTTCGCCACAGTCGCAGCGTGTGGAGCCAAATACATCGCCCGTCATACACTCGGAGTGTATGCGCACATTCACAGTGTGCATGGCAGGTACATCCACATTGCGCAGCAGCAGATGCGGCATGGC
>JBJXFP010000130.1:0-3735 GCA_046155615.1 Flavobacteriales bacterium
GACTGCCTGAAGAAACACCAACAACAAAGATTGATGATGCAGTCAGGCTGAGAGAAGAATTATCCCGCAAAAAGAAAATAATTGACGATGTAGAAAGTGGAGAGATAGATCTGAGAGAAGGACGAAAGACCAACGATTATACTCGTGAGGCAAATTATGGGGAGATTAAAATTCAGTATGATCTATTGTCACGTCAAGTGAATATTGAAGGTAGGTCGGGAACGATGACATCTATCGGTCGAACAGCCGCTCAATCACTAGATGAACCTATCAAAAAAGGTATAGATGGTATTTATCGTTTTAGCAACCCACCACCAGAATTTATTGTTGTTGAAGTAAAATATGGTTCCTCGTCTATTTCAAGAACACTTACTCAATCAGGAGGCAAACAAATGGACCAAGTCTGGATTGGTTATCATATAAGCGACCAATTTGAAGATTATATGCTGATTCGTCAAATTATGGCCAACAGTAAGAGTGTATTGGCTCGTGTCAATAAAGACTCAAGCATCACTTATGATTTGTTAGATGAGTCAGCTAAAACAATCAAAAGGAATTGGTTTTAATTATCAAAACAATGAGAGACACAATTAGAAATGGTGGTTTAGCTGAATTTGTTGCGCGAACTTCAAAGTATTTAGACTGGTATAGGCAACAATTGGATGAAGGAAAAATCAGCCCTGAAGAACTTGCAAAAACAGGTCACTTTGATTTCATAACTAATTTGTTTTATACCATAGCTCACTACTCGGTCGGCTCCTCCAAAGCCGATGTTCAAGCGCATCTGCGGAACACTATTGATGCTTTCGAGCAAGGGTTCAAATGGGAAGGCTTCGAAAACACCTATGGTGGCTATGATGAAATGACATGGATGGTAAGTCTCAGCATACTCTGCGATATAGAACTCGCAGATTTCAAGCGAATCACAGCAATCCTAAAAAGAGATGGAGTTGAAGACCCGCTGCTCAACTACCTCATCAAAAGCAAACAACCCGATTGGAGTCAGTACGGTGTGTATATCATTCAAAAGTCGCCCTACAGTGGTTTAGACAAACTGATAAAAGAAACCGACCCTGTAAAAGGAATAGAGCGAATAAAAACCTACTTAGAAAAAGAATGGTACAATGGACATAACGATGCAGCATGGCATAATAGACATAAGAACACCAAGGTGAACAGCTACTTCGGCTACTGGGCGTGGGAAACAGCCGCCCTTGTAAAAGCCAAAGGCTGGGACGATACTGCGCTGCAAGGCGTGTTGTATTATCCTTATGATGCGGTGCATTGGTAGATTCCAGCATTTCATTTACGAAACGTTTCAGTAATGATGACTTTTGCCAAGTCGTCCCATCGGGAGCGCATGGCTCAAACAAGACACAGTCTTGCTCGAGTTGTGGCGCATACTTAAGCGATGGGGGAAGAATATCTGTCGAAAAAATTTGGCACCAAAATCATATTCGCAAAGAGCCGTAAGCTTGAGAAAATATTGGATGATGCCGGTGCGCAGGCAGCCTTCGACCCCAGAACCAACACTTTGGTTTTGCGCAAAGGCTGCACTGAGTATGAAATTTTTCATGAAATGAAACATGCCGAAGAAATGAGCATAATTGGCAAGGAGAAGTACATCGAAGGAATGTTGGGAACACCTGCCGAAAAGCTCATCCGAAAATTTCAACGAGAGCGCTACGTTTACAATGAAATCATGAGAAACAAAAACATGTTCAATGAAGCACAACTGCAAGATGCGCAGAGGATAATTGATAAGGTTATCAAAGACATGAAGGATAGCGGTTTAGATATAAGTAACTTTTAATAACGATGGAAAAGAAAGAAATAATTGAATTGGTCTTTGCTCATTTCAAGCAACATAGTGTTGGATGTGACTTTAAACGAAGTGACGAAGTGAGTGTTGTCTTTGAAAAGGATTATCATGATCGTGATGGTCAAACTAGAGACATCTATAACGTTGGCTATTGGACCGAGATGTATGACGATGGTGAGGTTTTTATCGAACCCGATCGCCACTATGCAACTGTAGATGCCACCACTCTTAAAGTTCTTTATGTGCAATCGCCCACCAAAGTGCGTGAGTTTCCGCAGGAATAGTATAGACAAGAAAGGCTTACTGAAATAAGGGGTTCTGAAGTTCTTTGAAATAATGAACGAAGCAGCTTCATGTTCAGAAAGCAAAGTGGACTGAAGCAGAATTAAATGATGCTCTAAGACATATAAATGACATTAGAACAAATCCAAACTACGGATACAATCTTCCACCAATAGAATTAAAATAAATGAGCAATACAAAAGAACAAATATTGGAAAAGGCTAAAATTGTATTGGCAGATTTACATGGTGTTCATTATGATGAGAGCAATATAGAAAACACGTGGTTCGTTGAAAAGAGGGAAATTGCTAGAGGTGTAGATGTTGGTCAGGAAATACCCGCTTGGGTAATCAGCATCAAGGAACCACTTTTTGAGTCAATTGATTTTATGACCATGTCAGATGAAACAGGAGAACCACTTTACTACCAGACTAAACATGTAGTGGCTGAAGTCGTGAAGGATGCTGATGGCAAGTACACAACGGTGTAATCAATATCTCCAAACTGGCAGTAGCCGGCTTTACCACCTACCTCGATGATTTTCTGAAACTATTACGCGCAGGCACCAAACAACTGAGCGAAAGCGTTGCCAAGATTTTGATGACATCATTGCGTGGTTGGATGAGATGGCAAACCCAAATGCAGCTAATAAGCTGACAGAGGCTGCACCCGCAATACAAACTGATGAACTAATTGGAAAAGCAGATGACCTGTTGCCTGAATCGCTGGCTGCTAAGAAGAAAATAATTGATGACGTCCTAAGCGGCAGAATCACATTGCGCGGCAACAAAATGAAAGCCAACTTTGGCGAGATGGTTTGCGACTACAATTTCCTATCAAGGCAATGGACACTAAATGGACGAACAGGAACCTTCAAACGCATATCCAGAGAAACAACACAAACCCTTGACGACCCCATTCGCCACGGAATAGATGGAGTTTACGAATTTAGCAACCCCGGCATACCGCCAACACCACCACCGAAGTATGTAGTGAATGAGTCTAAGTTTGGTGGCTCGCGGTTAGGAAAAGAAGCAACAAAGTCGGGGGGTAGTCAGATGATGGAAAGGTGGATTGTATTCAACTTAAAAAAGTCAGTTGATAAAAATCTTATGGATGATATTCTTCTGCATGGTTATGATTCAGTCGTAACTCGCGTAGCATCCGATGGAACAAGTTCATTTTCAAAATTGAATTCATCTGCCCGCGTAATTCAAGAATATTGGCCCTAAAAAAATAGAATCAAATGAGAGATAATATCAGACCCAACACATTAAACTTATTGGTACAAGAGGATGCACCCAGAATAGCTAAGTTCAGAGATTGGCTAATGAGTAACGAAGTCCCTGATGAAAGAAAAAAATCCATAAGGATTTCCCTTATTGATTTGAGTATTTCTCTGACCATCGCCCACTACTCAGGCGGCTCCTCCAAAGCCGATGTTCAAGTGCATCTGCTGAACACCATTGATGCATTCGAACAAGGCTTCAAATGGGAAGGTTTTGAAAACAGCTATGGTGCGTATGATGAAATGATATGGATGTTAAGCCTTGGCATATTGTGCGATGTAGAACTTACAGACTTCAAGCGCATCACAGCACTGCTAAAAAGAGATGGAGTTGAAGACCCGC
>JBJXFP010000134.1:0-3212 GCA_046155615.1 Flavobacteriales bacterium
TTGGCTTCATCGCGTATTGCTTCCAGTTCCTTATCGCTGGCCGCTCCATCCATCATGATGAATTTTCCGAACTGAGCTATGCAATCGTATTCTTTGTACCAATCGAGTTCCTTCTGTTCTTTATACCGCTCGTGCGATCCGCTTGTGCTGTGGCCTTGTATCTGAGTCAGCTCTTCCACATGCACCAATGCAGGTATGTGATTTTCCCTGCAAAAAGCAGCAGCCTTTTCATACGTCATCAGAAGTTCAGGATAATTCCATCCCTTCACTTTGAAAATTTTGATGCCGTTTGTTGTAGTCTTTTTTTCAAAGCCGCTCAGCGCATCACTGATGCTCGATTTTACGGTTTGATATTTTTTTGGAACGCTGATGCCCCAACCATTGTCCCACACACTCATGCACATCGGCACTTCAAGCACTGCCGCTGCATTCATCGTTTCCCAGAACAAACCTTCCGATGTTGAACTGTCGCCAATGGTTCCGAATGCCACTTCATTTCCCTTGTTAGAAAAGGTGGTCCATGAATACAGGTCTTTGTTTTGCCTGAAAATTTTCGAGGCTTGTGCAAGCCCTAATAATCTTGGCATTTGTCCGGCAGTTGGCGAAATATCGGAGGAAGAATTTTTGCTCTCCATCACATTTTTCCACGAGCCGTCATCGTTCAGAAATCGTGTTGAGTAATGTCCGCCCATTTGCCTGCCACCACTTGCAGGGTCGGCTTTCACATCCGTATGGGCATACAATGCAGCGAAGTACTGCTGCACGGTGAGTTCGCCAATAGCCATCATGAAAGTTTGGTCGCGGTAGTAGCCAGCACGCCAATCGCCATTGCAAAATACTTTGGCCATGGCTATTTGTGCCAGCTCTTTCCCATCACCAAAAATTCCAAATTTGGCCTTGCCTGTAAGCACTTCTTTTCTACCAAGCAGAGAAGCCTCGCGCGAAATGCACGCCAAGCGATAATCATCCAACATGCGCTGGCGAATTTTCTCTTCTGTCATTATGTAGTCGGGGGTCTCGAATGTCTTGGACATGGGGCGAAGATACTTGGCAGCAGCCACAAAAATGGAGTTGAATAAAATCTCAAATTTTAGTCAATTCCACCGCTATTTCAGCCGCCACGCTCGCATTGTTCAAGACCAATGCCTTGTTTGCCCTCTGACTTTCGCCTTTAGTTACATCATTCAGTTTTTTCAATAGAAATGGAGTGAGTTCTTTACCAATGATGCCATTCTTTTTTGCTTCATTCAAAGCCTCTTGAATGGCCTTTTCGATTTCATTTCTATTCAATTCGAATTCTTCGGGAATAGGATTGGCAATGAGAATTCCCTTATGACCAAGTTGATTGTTTGCTTGAATAAATGAAGCCATTTCTACTGCGCTATCCATGCGCATCGTAAGTTTCAATTCTGAGGATCGTGTGTAGAATGCGGGAAAGAAATCAGTCTGATAACCAATGACGGGTACACCAAAAGTCTCTAAGTATTCGAGCGTTTTGGGCAAATCAAGAATGGCTTTGGCGCCTGCACTTACGACTGCCACTTGCGTTTGAGAAAATTCTATCAAGTCAGCAGATATATCAAAGTTGTTTTCTGCATCCCGGTGTACTCCACCAATACCACCTGTTGCAAATATTTTGATACCAGCCATTTCAGCGATTATCATAGTGGCAGCTACAGTTGTTGCACCATTCATTCTTCGCGAAGCAACAAAGGGTAAATCTCTGCGGCTACATTTCATCACGTCTTTCGCTTGTGCAAATAATTCCAATTCATCAGCAGAAAGTCCAACATGAAATTGTCCGTTGATGATAGCGATGGTGGCAGGGGTTGCTCCATGGACACGAACCGTTTCTTCTACCTCACGAGCCACTTCCAGATTTTGCGGATAAGGCATGCCATGCGAAATAATGGTGCTTTCCAATGCAACTATTGGCTTGCTTTTGTCTAGCGCAATTCGCACCTCTTCTGAAAAATGAAGCAATTGATTCATGTCGCCAAAGAAACTTACTTAGTAACGCAAGTCAATGCGAATGGCAACTTGAGCAGATAAGTTTGCCAACATGTTCTCCGATATGAAAGTTCTGCTTCAATACCTGAAGCCCAACAATAAAATTCTTTGGCTGGCATTGCTACTCGCAGCAATCAACCAGTGTTTCTCGCTACTTGATCCGCTCATCACAGGAAAGCTGATAGATAAACTTGGTGTACATAAAAGTGACTATGGGTTCGACTGGAATGCCTTCTCGCACGACCTGATCATCTTCCTACTCATGAGCATGGGCGTGGCGATGGTGAGCAGAGTAGCAAAGAATTTTCAAGACTATTTCACAAGCGTTGTCATTCAGCGCACAGGCGCCAAGATGTACACCGATGGCATTCAGCACTCGCTCGATTTGCCATACGAGGTATTCGAAGACCAGCGCAGTGGTGAAACTTTGGGCAAGCTGCAAAAAGTGAGAAGCGATTCTGAAAAATTCATCAATTCATTCATCAGTATTTTTTTTCAGAGTTTGGTAGGTGTTGTGTTTGTGGTCATCTATGCCATCAAAGTGCATTGGATAATTGCTCCGATATTTCTTGCAACTGTTCCATTGCTTGCAATCATCAGCAGTTTACTTAGTAAAAAAATCAAGACAGTCTCGAAGACTATTCTTGGTGAAACAACTTCGCTTGCAGGTAGCACCACTGAGTCGCTCCGTAACATAGAATTGGTAAAGGGACTTGGTCTCGCTAATCAGGAAATAGGAAGGTTGAATAACACCACCACCAAAATTCTTGGTCTTGAATTGAAGAAAGTTAAGTACATCCGCTCGCTCAGTTTTGTGCAAGGCACCACCGTTAATTTTCTGCGCACTTGTTTGATATTTCTCCTTTACTACTTGCTCTTCCGTGACAGCATCACCATGGGACAAGTTATGACACTCATGTTCTACAGCTTTTTCATATTCGGGCCGCTTCAAGAGATGGGCAATGTGATTGCCACATACAGAGAAGCACAAGCTTCGCTGAAGAATTTTGAAGACATCATGAGCAGGCCTGTGGAACCAAGGCCCGCAAAACCAAAGCACTTGGGTGATTTGAAAAACTTCCGGTTTGAGCATGTTACGTTTCAACACAAGACAGCCAAAACACCTGCGGTTAAGGATATTTCTTTCACCGTAAACAAGGGCGAGACCATTGCGTTTGTTGGCCCATCAGGTTCAGGAAAAA
>JBJXFP010000013.1:0-61559 GCA_046155615.1 Flavobacteriales bacterium
ATGATGAGCACAGAGATATTGGCAGCGGGGATGTATGTGATAAGTTTGAGGAATGGGGATGAGGTGGTGGAGCAGAGGAAGGTGGTGGTGGGGGGGAAGTAGGCATTTGTGCCTGCTACTTTGTTGATTCAAGATTGTCTGAGAGATTACCACTGTAATGTTTGATTCGTTATCGCTTTCAAAGCGCCACCTTACATTCGCGCGCACAACAATTCTTTAATACTTTCTACACCATTGGACATATTCGAACGCATAGCAAAAAACCGTGGCCCACTTGGCCAGCACAGCAAAGAATCGCACGGCTACTTCACCTTTCCCAAACTGGAAGGCGAACTTGGCCCTCACATGTCATTTCGCGGCAAACCCGTACTGGTTTGGAGTCTGAACAATTACATCGGGCTTGCCAACCATCCTGACATAAGAAAGGTAGATGCAGAAGCCGCGGCACAATGGGGAATGGCCTACCCTATGGGCGCCCGTATGATGAGTGGTCAAACCAAGTACCACGAACAATTGGAACAAGAACTTGCTTTATTCATGCAAAAGGACGATGCATTCCTGCTCAACTTTGGCTACCAGGGATGCCAGAGTGCCATAGAGGCACTTGTGGGCCGCCATGATGTGATGGTGTATGACAGCGATTGCCATGCATGCATGGTAGATGGTGTACGGTTGCACCACGGCAAGCGCTTCGTGTTTCAGCACAACGACATGGAGAGCTTTGAAAAGCAACTGAAACATGCCAAGGCCATCACTGACAAAAACGGTGGCGGCATATTGGTACTCACCGAAGGTGTATTCGGTATGGCGGGCGATCAGGGCCGTCTCAAAGACATTGTTGCTTTCAAAAAAGAATATGATTTCCGGCTGTTTGTGGATGATGCACATGGCTTCGGCAGCATTGGCGAAAATGGCCGCGGGGCAGGCGATGCGCAAGGTGTGCAAAGCGAAATAGATGTTTACTTCGGAACATTTGCAAAAGCCATGGCAACCATTGGTGCTTTTGTAGCCGGACCTGAGCATGTGATAGAATACCTGCGCTACAACATGCGCTCTCAAACTTTTGCCAAAGCATTGCCCCTTCCCATAGTAATTGGCGCCATCAAAAGATTGGAAATGCTGCGCACCCAACCCGAACTGCAACAGCAACTATGGCACATAGCCAAAGCGCTGCAAGGCGGGCTGAAAAATGCAGGATTCGATATTGGTAAAACCAACTCGGTAGTGACTCCGGTATTTATGAAAGGCTCACTGGGTGAGGCCACCAACGTTACTCTTGAATTGCGCGAAACTTATGGATTGTTCTGCTCCATAGTAGTATATCCGGTGGTGCCCAAAGACGTAATCATGCTGCGTCTGATACCCACCGTGGTGCATACCATGAAGGATGTGGAATACACCATTGAATGCTTCATCAAGGTGCGTGAGAAGTTGGAAGCAGGTGCTTACAGAGCAGAAAAAATTGCATCCTGGGCGTAAGCCAATTGATATTGAAAAGCCGTTACTGCTGCGCAGCGGTGACGGCTTTTTTCTTTGTGCTTCTGCTATCTCATGTCTTATTCCGGATGGCAACATGCTCCCTTTGCATCGCATTACTTTCACCCGCGCTTTCACCTAAAATCATTTCATCCCTTTCACCATTCATCTTACTTTGAGTATGAAATCAATCCTTTTGAAAATGTTGCCGCACGCAGTGGCAGTGCTCGTATTTGTGATAGCTGCTCAACTTTTTTTTAGTTTAGAAAACGATGAGTACAGCTTGCGCCAGTCGGACATACACCATGTGATGGGCATGGCCAAAGAACTGGCTGACTACCGCATGATGAATGATGGTGAAGAAGCCCTTTGGTCTAACAACATGTTTGGCGGCATGCCGGGCTACCAAACCAACGTGCTCTATCCAAGCAATGTGCTTCGCATGATTGACGAGGTGATAAAACTTGGACAAGATCCAGCAACAGGTACATTGTTCATGTGCATGCTTGGCTTTTATATTTTCTGCTTGTGCGTGCGCATCAATCCATGGCTTGGCATAGCCGCAGGCCTTGCCTTTGGCCTCAGCACTATCAACGTGCTGTACCTCGGTGGCGGCCACACCTCTAAGGTGAATGCCATTGCTTACATGGCGCCAACACTTGGTGCTATGCTGCTTGCCTTGCGCGGCAGACTGCTTTTAGGAGCGGGGCTTTTTGCTTTGTTCTTTGGTTTGCACATTGCTGCATCGCATTTGCAGATGACCTATTACCTCGCATTTCTGCTTGGCGCTGTTGGCCTTGGCGAACTCATCAAACTGCTTATAGAAAAAAAGTGGACCTATGCTATAAAAAGTGTTGGGTCATTGGTAGCCGCTCTTTTAATAGGTGCTGCGCCAAACATGGGAAGCCTGCTTACCACTTACGAATACAGCAAACTGACTACGCGCGGTAAAACCGAACTAACCATTACTCCACCAAAAGAAGAAGGGGTAACACCCACATCAGAGGGTGATGGTCTTAGTCCCGACTACATACTGCAATACAACATGGCAGGCCGCGAGTGGATGGCAGTATTTCTTCCAAATGCTAAAGGCGGCAATACTTCTGCAATAGAAAACGACAAACAAGTGCTTGCGAAAGTGCCATCAAAAGTGCGCAAGCAAGTAGGCAGCATGAATCGCTATTGGGGCGAGCAGGAGTACAGCGGAGGTGCCATCTATTTCGGAGCATTCGTGTTTTTCTTGTTTGTGTTGGCCCTCATTTTTGGCAAAGACCATTTGCGCTGGCCTTTCCTCGTGCTCACCTTGTTAGTGATTGGCCTAAGTGCTAAAGAACTGACCGGACTGAACAAATTTTTTATTTACGATTTCCCGTACTTCAACAAATTTCGTGATCACAAAATGATGCTGGTGCTGCTGCAGATCATGGCGCCTGCGCTTGCATTCATTTTTATAGATGGATTGCTTAAAACAACTATTACAAACAACGTGCGCAAATACTTGCTCATTGGTACAGCAGCGTTGCTGGTAATTGGCATAGTTGTTTGCCTCATGCCCTCTTCCACAGGCAGCATATTGAGCAATGCAGACATCAATATGTTCGAACAGTACGAACAGGAATATGCCGATAGCCCCCAAGCATTGGAACAAATAGATCAGATGCAAACTGCACTCATCAATGTGCGCAAACACATATACACATCCGATGGGCAACGAAGCCTGATGCTTATGGTAGTTGGTGCTGCACTTGTAGCAGGACTTGCGTTCGGCAAACTGAAGTGGTACATGGTAGCACCGGCAGCAGCGGTTATAATAATGGCTGATATGTGGAGCGTGAGCAGCCGCTATATGAATGAGGAAAAGAAGGAAGGCCAATACAAGTATTACGAAAAAAATGCAGATAAGTATTTTCCCTATGAACCGGATAAATGTGATATCGCCATTCTGGAAAAAGAAAAAGTGAACGTACCTGACTTCAACTCTAAAGCAGATGCGCTGAAGGAAAAATATCTGAGCACCGAACCCTACAAGAAGATCAAAGACAAAGACAAGATAGAAACAGCCGCACAGTTTGGCGCTTTAGCTCTGAACAGTAACTACCGCGTGCTGCTTGCATCGCAAGGTGCATTTGCAGATGCCACCGTGCCTTACTTCCACAAAAGCATTGGTGGCTACCATGCAGCCAAGCTCAAGCGATTTCAGGAGGTAAAGGAATTCTATATAGATAAGGAACTGAAGGCCTTCACCGAGGCTATGCAAACCCGCGACCCACAGGCTGTGGACAGTGTAACACACACCATGAAAGTGCTCAATATGCTGAACACCCGGTATATCAAATTTTCGCCACAGGCGCCACCCATGGCAAACAAAAAAGCAATGGGCAATGCATGGTTCGTTGCTGAAGTCAAAATAGCCAACACCGCTGATGAAGAAATGGAAGGAATAAGAACCCTTGACATTGGAAACGCGGCCATAGTGCACAAGGACTTTTTGAGCATAGTAAAAAGCGCTGATTTGGATATGACTGACAGTACGGCCAAGGTCACATTGGATAAATATTCAACAAACTATCTGAAGTACACCGCAACTACTCCTACCGATGCACCACTCATATTCAGCGAAGTTTATTACCCCGAAGGCTGGAAGTGCAGCATAGATGGAAATGAGGTGCCGGCCTTTCGCGCTAACTACCTGCTGCGAGGGGTAATGGTGCCGGCAGGCATGCACACCGTGGAGTGGGAGTTCAGCCCTGCCAGCTATATCAAAGGTGTTACGATCAATAAAATCGGTTCGGCATTGCTACTGTTGTTGGTCTTGGGTGCTTTGGGTTGGAGTGTGCGTGATTATTTCAAAACCAAAGTAGATATGGCCTGACAGACCTCAACATCTATCAAATTTCTCAGAAGAAGTTGAGCTTCGCACACACAGAATTTAGCAGAAGTAATTGTGAGCGTATTGAACCAAAGTTGCACAAACCTGTATGCACTTGGCGCAATGATTGACTTATCGCAGACGTCTATTTTTACAACAACCAATCCTCAATATTTATCCATGAACAAATTCATTCTAACAAGCACAACATTGTTGCTGCTGAACATCACACAAGCACAAACTACCGCTAAAAATATTGACACAAGAATTTCGGATGTCACCATATTTATGTCAGGTGCGCAGGTAACTGAAAGTGGCTCTGTGCAACTGAAAGAAGGTGAAAATCAACTGCGTCTCAATGATCTTACGCTATACTTAGATCCGAACAGCATTCAAGTAGAAGGCAATTCGAACTACACTATAATGAGCGTGCGCCATCAGGTAAACTATCTGTTGGATCAAACAACCAACCCACGCGTAAAAGCATTGCAAGACAGTATGTCTCAAGCCCAACTACGCAACCATGAGTTGGTTGCATTGAAAACAACAGTACAGGAAGAACGCGAACTGCTGCACAGCAACAGAGACATCAAGGGCAACAATTCAGTTTTGCTTGCTGAAGACCTGAAAGAAATGGCAGACTTCTACCGCGCACGATTCAAAGAAATAGAATACAAATGGCTTGAACTGACAGAACAGGAAAAGGATAACAACGAAGAAATAAATCGCCTGCAATACGCGCTGAATCAACTGAACACGCGCAAGGGACAAAATCCGAGTGAAATACTTGTGACCGTGCGTGCAGAAAAAGCTTCGACCACCACACTTAAACTTTCTTATGTAGTTCAAAATGCAGGATGGTATCCTGTGTATGACCTGCGCGCTGACGACATCAACTCGCCTATCGAATTCATGTATCGCGCTAAGGTGTACCAAAGCACCGGCAACGATTGGGAAGATGTGAACCTGACCATCAGTACTGGCAATCCGAATGTGGGCGGACAAGCACCAATACTATACCCGTGGTATGTAAACTTATACGAGCCTATGCAATATGACTATAAAAGAAAGGCAAACTATGATGATGCACCAGCAGTTTACAATGAAACACCCTCCGTGAGCTACGATTGGGAAGGCGATAAAGCCAAAGGAGAATGGGCCACCTCCGCATCGTTTACAACCACTACCAACAATACAGTAAGCACCGAATTCAAAATAAGCATACCCTACGACATCCCCAGCGACAACCAGCAGTATGATGTAATCATGCAGGAAGAAACTCTGAAAGCGAGCTATGCTTATGTAACCATTCCGAAGTTGGACAACGATGCTTTTCTGCGTGCGCAGATTGTGGACTGGGCGCAGTATTCACTGCTGCCTGGCGAAAGCAATATCTACTTCAAAGGAACTTTTGTTGGCAAAGGCTATATAGACCCGGCCCTGGCAAACGACACACTGAACATCTCTATGGGACGCGACCGCGCCATCAACATCAAGCGCGATCAGATCAAGGAATTTTGCAAAACTGACTTCTTTGGTGGCAAACAAAAAACCACAAAAGCATTTGAAATAACTGTGCAGAACAACAAGAAGCAAGCAATAGATGTTGTGATAGAAGACCAGATACCCATTTCGCAAAATGGCGACATTGAGGTAGAGACAGAAGAGCTGAGCGGTGCAACACACGATGCCACTACCGGCAAAGTGGAATGGAAAGTGACCATACAACCAGGTGAAATAGCAAAGAAACAGTTGCGATTCAATGTGAAGTATCCGAAGAAAAAATATGTAACAGGATTGTGAAGATGTGAGGTGCAATCAACATGAAAAAAAACGCGGTTGTAATTCAATCGCGTTTTTTGTTGGCGGCACTCAGCAGATGGTTCACAACCTTCTCCATTCCATCCAGACTTGCTTGCTTTGAGAATTGCAATTCAAATTTTGCACGTGAATTTTTTGTGAGTGTGCTGTGAAGGACTTCATCATTCATGATACACTTTATTTGCACAGCAAGGCCTTCGGCACTCTCCGGTTCAAACAACAAACCGCAATCTCCGCTGAGTATTTCTGGTGTGCCGCTGCTGCCGGTGCCAACTATTGGCTTCCCAAAAGCCATGGCTTCTATAGTAACTGTACCGAATGTTTCGCCCTTGCTGCACAGCGCAAATACATCAATAGCCTCATAAAACAGTTCTACTTTTTTAGTGTACGCTGCAAAGTGCACAAACTCCGTCAACTCTAATTCCTGAGTGAGTAATTTTATTTCCTGCTCATAGTAGTTTCCCTCATTCCGGGTGCTTTCGCCAACTATGAGCAGATGTACCGCGATGCCTTCATCATGCAACAAGCGAATGGCTTCAATGGCAACATGCTGACCCTTCAGCCTGTCAAGCCGACCTATGATACCTGCTACAAATGCCTCATCGGATAAACCAAAAAATTCTCTTGCCTCTTGGCGTGTTACTGGTTTGGCAAACAAGCGTTCATCATCTACACCCAGAGGCACCACGTGTATGCGTGCATGAGGATAATGTGTCTGATCTCGCACTTGTTGTGCTAAAAAATGTAAGGTGCTTACCCATGCATCCACCTGCCTGAATCTGATAGTATGTATCAGATCTTTTTTGCTTATGCCAAATTGCATGGCCTGTTGATAAAGCATGTTCAACGAACCACCACGAAAAAATTTGACCCACCCGAGCAATGAAAAATCGCGTGTGTCACGAAACCAGCACAACGACACTTGTTGTTGTTTGAAGAGTCTGCTCACTCGCCATGCATTCACTATGTCTAAATATTTTCCATTGCGCCTCACACTGAAAGTGTTCAGTCCGCTGGCTACAGCTGCATGTTGCAACTGGCTGCCATTCACACAATACAATGCAACGGACCAACCTCGCTCCTGCATCCACTGGGCATAGCGGACAGTATTCATCTCAAGACCGCCCCAGCTTGTACTGCTGCAGTAAAAGGCGAGTTGAGGCTGTTTTGTCACAAGAAATGAAGAAGAAGGTTATGGACTTGAACAATACTGATTTTTATACCTGAATATGCGCTGTGACTTACAGACAAAATTATTCTTCATACACATCCAACAACATCAGGGCTTCGCTCAATTCGCCAAGCGTTTTAATGTCATTGCGTTTTTTGGCTACGCTTCTGCCTGCTTTGTATGCTATGATGGCCTCGTCCTGTTTGCCGCATTCTTCAAGCCATTTGCCAAGTTGGTAGTAGCTGGGTAAGTAGTCAGGATCCTGTTTTACAATGTGGCGAATGGATTTGATAGCCGCCACTATTTCACCCTTCTTGTGAAGCTCCAGCGCTGCGCAGTAAAGCAGAAAACAGTCATCAGGGTTGGTGACCAGCATGTGTTCTATCATCTTCAATCTGTCTTGCATGTATTGTATTATTAGCAGTTAGTTGTATGATACAGTGTCTGGCTGTTTGAGTTAGTGTTCAATGATAAAATGTGAAGCACTACCAAGCACACTCATCCTTGATATGTGCTCTGCATCTTTTCAACATAGAATAACAAAAAAAATTTACGCGAAGCAACTGAGCAGGCTGAATACCAGCAGACCGCATAGCATCATCCATTTGGTGCATGTGCTGGCCTGCCTGAATTGACGGGATGTGGAGGCCTTCCAAGTGAGCACTATGCTCAAGGCAGTGGGTATAACTAAAAGTGCTGCACAACATGCAACAATGTAATGATGAAACCATTGCAGATGAAGCAGAAGATAAATGAATGCTCCAATGCCCAACACATAAAGAATCAATAGTCCACATACATATTTGCGTGTGTTGTAAATACCCCAGATAATGGGCAATGTGTTGTAGCCACCTGCCTTGTCACCATCCAGATCTTCCATATCCTTTTGCGCCTCGCGAACAAGGGTGAGCAGAAAGGCGATGGCACAAAGCGATATGACAACCAGCCACGCAAAATTGAAAAACTGATCGCGGTTGTATAGCAGATCACCGATCTCGCGCTCCAGCATATGAAGTTCAAACAAGCCTGCCCAAAGTGGAACAGCCGATGTGCACAGGGCTATAGCAATATTGCCTGTAAGTACCTTCTTTTTCAGCACTGGCGAATACCACCAGAGTATGGTGGATAGCACAACTGGTATAACAACGGGCCACCAGAAACCAGTGATATAACAAAGACATGCCGCCAGAAAGAGAGCAGCAGTATTCAAAGTCTGGTGCAAAATGATGGCCACCCTGCGCTTCACGGTTTTTCCAACTATCACTCTATCAGGTTTGTTGATGCGATCCACCTTTTGGTCGAAATAATCATTGATAATGTTGCCTGCCGCAGTGAGCAACAAAGCAACAGCACAAAGCATGATAAAGTGCAACCACGACAAGCCATAATGCCTGCCCATGTGGGTAGAATCGGCCAACGGCCTTATTACAAACAAGCGAACAACCATCATGGTAACCAGCACAATGGCCAGATTGGCCGGGCGTGTAAGTCGTATCAAGCTGGCTATGGCCATAAGGATGTGTGGTTAAAAAGATTGCCGGCAAATATGCGGGTAGGGGCTTACTTTCGCGCGCAGCCTATCTGAATACGGATTGTAACTATGGAAGAGAACAAACAGGAAATAACGCCACCTACACTTACTGTGAAAAAACACATTGTGGTGTATGGCAAACATGACTACATCATCAAAAACGTAATAGACCTGCTGCTGCGGGCTGACTACAATGCCACAGGCTACATACGGTTGGAAGAAGTACTGGATCACATGCGCCTCAGTTCCTTTGATGCAGTGCTGATAGGCGGTGGAGTGGACCCTCATGACAGGCTGGAGATAAAAACATTAGTCAATAATGAATACAGGCATGCACGGGTGATTGAACACTACGGAGGCCCTGCCACTATCATTCAAGAAATAAAATCAGTACTGGTTGAATAGCCATGCAAAACACAGCCCCGGGTTTCATCCTGAATCATTACACAATCAACATTTGAAAATTCTCCCATAAAGCCTTCAAAACATACGCGGGAATTCGTTCTATTTAATTACATCAATTTTCAGCATACATGACATTTGTAACATTCAACACCAAAGAGCATCCATTTTTTGACGAACTCAAAAAACGTGTGGATGCCTACTTCGAACAAACAGGCAAAAACCGCTGGGGCGATTGGAAGATTTATCTCAAGACGGGCATACTGCTTACATCACTTGTTGGGCTATACATCTGGCTTGTATTCTTCACACCAGGTGTTCTGCTCAGCATATTGCTCTGTTCGCTGCTTGGCCTCACGCTGGCAGGTGTGGGTTTCAATGTGATGCACGACAGTGCCCACGGCAGCTTTTCTAAATACAAATGGCTGAACAATATGATGGGCTACTCGCTTAACCTGATGGGAGGTGATGTGCACCTGTGGAAGACCAAGCACAACATGGTGCATCACAGCTTTACCAATATAGAAGGCGTGGATGATGACATAGACATACAGCCGGTAATGCGTCTTAACCTTCACCAAAAGCGTTACTGGATTCATCGCTTTCAACACATTTACGGCTTCATATTCTATGCTTTGAATTATGTTTTCTGGGTTTTTTATTTTGACTACAAAAAATATTTCTCAGGGAAAATCGGCACTACCAAAATCAGGAAATACTCTGTGTTGGATCATATCAGCTTTTGGGCTACCAAAATTTTCTACATGGCCGTTTTTCTAGCGCTTCCTGTTTGGTTGGTAGGTTTCCTGCCAACTTTGATCGGCTACATAGTTGTTACTTGTGTTTGCGGTACAGCCATCGCCATTGTATTCCAGTTGGCTCATATAGTAGAAGAAACACACTTCAACAATCCGACAGATACCAACCACAAAGTGGAAGCTGAATGGGCTGTGCATCAAATTCAAACCACCAGCAACTTTGCAACACGCAACAAGCTGGTGCATTGGTTTACCGGTGGCCTCAATCATCAGGTGGAGCACCACCTCTTTCCACGTATATCACACGTACACTATCCGGCACTTAGCAAAATAGTGCGCGAAACCTGCCTGCAATTTGGCATTACCTACAATGAGCATCGCACTGTACTGCTTGCTGTGCGCTCGCATGTGGTGCACCTCAGAGACATTGGGAGGTACAACTGATTTTAATTCCAATTAAAAAAAATACGGCTGCCACAACAAATGGCAGCCGTTTTCTTTTGTAGTCAGGTTGATAAACTTTAGAGCTTGTATTTCCCTTTTTTCAACAAGTGAAAATATTTTCACTTCTTCCGGTTACGTTTTCTATTTGAGACCATAAACCTGCAAAAGCACCCGAATATGACTGATGCCGAAATAATAGACTGCCTGCGCAGTGGTAACCGCACTAAGGGTTTCCAGAGGCTTTACCGCTACTTCCCTAAAGTGAAGAACATGGTGAAACAATACGGAGGCAGCAGTGCAGATGCCGAAGATGTTTTTCAGGAAGCACTCATCATCCTCAGCCGCAAGTGCGCCAATCCTGATTTCACCCTGACCGCCTCGCTTGACACTTATCTATATAGTGTATGCCGTTTCACGTGGTGCGATGAGCTGAGAAAACGCAAACGAATACCTCCTTCTGAGTTAAGTATAAACCTGAGCGATGCTGAAAATGACTGGACTGAAAATGAACACAATTTCAAATTAGCTGAAAAAGCATTGGCCGGATTAGGTGAAAAGTGCAGAGAAATTCTTCAACTGTTTTACATAGCCAAAATGAATATGGCCGACATAGCTGCTAAATACGGCTACAGCAGCGAGCAAAGCGCGCGCAATCAAAAGTACAAGTGCCTGGAAACATCACGCAGCATATACCGTCAGCTACTTACTGAACAACTATAGAACGCATACACCATGAGAACAGAACTGGAACAAATAGCACTGATAGAAGACTACCTACTCGGTACGTTGGGCATGACAGAAAGAAATGCACTTGAGAATGAAATGCAACTCAATGCCCAATTGCGATCCGATGTGCAACACCAACATGACATGATGAAAGGCTTGGAACGATACAATATGATTGCTGAGATTAAACAAGCACGTTATCGCTACAAACTATACAAATGGATGACTTATGGCGCCATAACAGCCGCAGTTGCTTTAGCTGCCATAGCCACTTGGAGCATATTGCAACGCAACCATGAGAATAGCTACGTACCTCATGAAGCAACAGAAGAACAAACACCCGCACTCACAGCTCCAACAGATAGCAGCTCTGTGGATCAACTTCATCAATTGCAGCCTGACACAGTGGGCTTCGTGCCGCAAGTCGAACCTGACACAAACCAAACTCCCGCACGAAATACTTATCATATTCTTCCTGTTGTGCCTGTGGATGCAACTGCTCACAACACAGACACTTTGGCATTGCAACCGATAGCAATGAACAAAAAAATACCATATGCAGAAGAAGCGATAGAAGATGGAAATGAATACACTGCTGATGCTGACCGCTACCTGAAGCCGCAAACTTTTGAATTGACAAGCTATGAATCTCAGGTGCTGGAGACAGAAGACGGAATACTGATCGCCTGCCGTAAAAAATGTTTTGTAGATAAAGAAGGCAATGTACCGGCAGGAAAAATTGATGTAGTAGTGAGAGAAGCATTCGAACCCCTGGACATCTTGCGCTCAGGGCTGAGTACCGTGAGTGGAAAAGAAACCTTGCAAACAGCGGGTATGATTCAATTGCACGCATTTACCAACGGAGAAAAATTAAGCATGTCACCACAAAATCCTGTGGTGGTAAGCATGCCTTGCAATGGACTGGAGAGCGGCTTGAAACTTTGGGAAGGGGAAATAAAAAAAGACGGAAGCATTGACTGG
Source organism: Flavobacteriales bacterium (assembly GCA_046155615.1). Taxonomy (GTDB): domain Bacteria; phylum Bacteroidota; class Bacteroidia; order Flavobacteriales_D; family Sanyastnellaceae; genus JANNVZ01. Next base: position 12,180 of record JBJXFP010000013.1, read on the forward strand.
CAAAATCCTCAAGCCATAGAACAAATTCTTACTCCCATTGACATCACCACGCTCGATTTCTATCCGCCCGATCTCCTTTCGGAACTGAGCAACTATGGATTCAACATTGAGCAGAAGCAGTTGACCGATAGTTTGTATCTGAGTTTTGAAAACTACTCTGCATTAGATGAAAGCGGCCTTAGTGAAGAAGTAAAACAACTCGCGGATACCTTCTACAGTGAAGACCCATTCGATAAATCAAGAAGGAGGTTTTATGCTTCGAAAGGATATGGTCTGACTGCATCATCTACTACTGATGTTGTGAATACAACAAGGAACCAAGGCATTCCGCCAAGCACCGTGCTTGCAATGTGGAATGTTGACTACAACAACACGAACATAGCCACCCACGAATTCGAACAACGCATGAAGGTGATACACACCACATGCAGCGTAGAAATACTTCAACTCTATCTGAACAACTTAAACAAGCCGCTGTGGCAAGTTGACCAACTTGCTGCGCACATCGCGCCAACAGGAGAGCTTGTAGAACAATTTGAAAAGTTTGCCGCACGCTTTGATGGAGCCGTATCTACCAATGATGTGCTGACTGACGAACTGTATCAAAAACTCAAGCAACGTCAGGCACAATATCACAGCAACGCGATGAAGGTATATAACGAACTTCAGCAAAAAACAAAAGAACTATACGCAGATCGCAACCGACTAAACAGCGAAGAGGACAAGCGCGCTCAAAGAGAACTGAATGCAAACTTCTCGCTTGCCACGCAGAATATTTATTCAGAAATGAATTTGAAATATGTACCAACCAATCTCCTGAGCAACGCCATGTGGTCCATCTCCAACGGCATACAAACATTGCGCAGCAATACCCTCGACAACAGTTCGCTTGCCAAGGCAAACGTGTCCGCCTCAAGGCAGGCAGCGCGCAATACATTCAGGGTAAGAAGAACAGGCTGGCACAATGTGGACGCAATTTTTTCAGGAAAAAGACCTACATACAGCGTTGACAGGTCGAAGGAAAATACGGGAGCAAAACCACTGACAACACAGCCTGTGGTAGTGTCCATCAAAAACATTGATCTCTACGACAACATATTTGTTTATCTCATACCGCAAGGCACATCCAGCTTTAAGCGCATGGTGCAGCGTGGTGAGAGTTTTAGTACTGATGCATGGACACATCTGAAGTATGATCTTGTGGTAATAGCACATCATGGCGCACTCACTTATGCAACCATGCGCACTGATTGTAGTACTGAAAAAATAACATTGAACACCCTGCTTCCGAAATCGGAAGATGATTTGAAGAACATGCTCTCAACATATTATGTAATGCTGAACGAAGACCAGGTGAAGCAGGCAGAACTGAAAGTGGTGATGGAAGAAATAAAACAGATTGAAAACGATGCTGCCATGAGAAGAAAATTGGAGCCCTTTGTTTTCCCGTGCAGGGGTGAGAATTGGAGTGGAGATGTAATTCATAGGACGATACCGAAAAGATTCATCACTAAATAATCACATACTCAGTCCGTGACGGAAGCCTTGTTGAAATACTCCCACACCACTTTCGCGCTGCGCTTGTTCACTACAGTTTCAAGTTGAGATAGAGTTGCTTCTTTCACGGCATTCACAGTTTTGAAATGCGCAAGCAAAGTTTGTGTTGTGCGAAATCCTATGCCTTTGATGTCTGTCAGTTCAGAACGCAATGCTTCTTTACTGCGCTTGTTTCGGTGTTTGGTAATGCCAAAGCGATGCGCTTCGTCTCTAAGTTGCTGAATCAACTTCAGTGTTTCGCTGCGCTTGTCTAAGTAGATAGGTAATGCATCACCGGGAAAAAATATTTCTTCCAGCTTCTTGGCGATACCAATGATGGTAACTTTGCCACGAAGTCCTAGCTCTTCCAAACTTTCAAGCGCGCTGCTCAGTTGGCCCTTACCGCCATCTATGATAATGAGTTGCGGAAGCGATTCACCCTCATCCATCAATCTGCGGTAGCGCCTGAACACCACTTCCTTCATTGTTCCAAAATCATCAGGGCCAACTACTGTCTTTGGATTGAATATGCGATAGTCCGCTTTACTAGGCTTTGCATTTCTGAACACAACGCACGCACTCACAGGATTGGTTCCCTGTATGTTGCTGTTATCAAAACATTCGATGTGTCTGGGCATCTCCGGTAAGTGCAAATCCTTTTGCATGGTTTCCATAATGCGGTTCACGTGCCTCTCCGGGTCCACCATCTCTTGTTGCTTTTGTGCATCAAGCATGTAGTGCGTGCTGTTGCGATGCGACAAGTCGAGTAGTTTTTTCTTGTCGCCACGCTGTGGTATGTGAAATTCCACTTCAGGAATTTGAAGTTCTACTTCGAACGGAATAAATATTTCTGCGGACGATGATTGAAATTTATCGCGTATGTCGAGGATCGCAAACTCGAGCAATTCCTGTTCTGTCTCTTCCAGTTTCTTCTTCAACTCACAGCTATAGCCTCGCACTATCACACCATTGTTCACCTTCATATAGTTGACATAGCCGGCAGTGGCATCCGCAGCTATGGTGAACACATCCACATTGTGTATGCTTGGATTTACAATGGTGCTGCGCGCCTGAAAGTTTTCAATCAATTCAATTTTGTCCTTGGTGCGTTGCGCTTCTTCAAATGCGTAGTCCGAGGCTAACTCATTCATCTGTGCTTTCAGTTCGCGAATCAAATCGCTGTAGTTACCCTTCACAATCTGACGTATGTTTTGCACATTGTATTCATAGTCTGGCAGCGATTGTTTGCCTTCACAAGGGCCAAGACAGTTGCCGAGGTGATACTCCAGACATACTTTGAATTTGCCTGATTCAATATTCTTCGCAGTGAGTGGCAACGAGCATGTGCGTATGGGATAAAGCCTCTTGATCAGATCAAGCACAGCATGCATAGTCTTCACCGAGGCATACGGGCCATGGTATTCACTTCCATCCTTTATCAGTTGGCGTGTAGCAAATATTCTTGGAAAATCTTCTTTCTTTATTACAATGCTTGGATAGGTCTTGTCATCTTTCAGGTTGATGTTGTAGCGCGGCTGGTATTTTTTGATGAGCGAATTTTCCAGCAACAGTGCATCCAACTCTGTTTCTACTACGATGTATTTGATGTCAGCAATTTTTCGTACAAGCAATTTTGTCTTAGCACTTTCATATTGCTGCTTGTTGAAGTAACTGCTCACTCGATTGCGCAGATTTTTCGCTTTGCCCACATAGAGTATCGTCCCTTCTTCATCATAGTATTGATACACACCGGGGTTGTGTGGCAGCAGTTTCAGGATGTTTTCTATGTGGTCCGGATGATTCATTAAACAGGAGCCAATTTAGAAAGGCATAATGCTACTTGTGGTTCTTGATGCCTTTTACCTTTACCCCATGAATCTCGTAACCGGTGCCACCGGACTCTTGGGCACACACATGCTTATAGAACTGCTTCAGCGCCAGGAAAAAGTACGTGCATTGAAACGTGCTGACAGCAATACGAACATGGTTCTAAGTGTTTTCAAATTCTACAAGGCCGAACAGCTTTTTGAAAAAATAGAATGGGTGGAAGGTGATGTGCTGGATGCGGACTCCTTGCTGTCGGCAATGACTGATTGCGATCATGTATATCACTGTGCTGCCGTTGTCTCTTACCACAAGGCAGACCGGCAGCTTATGTATAAAGTGAATGTGGAAGGAACAGCCAATGTGGTGAATGCTGCGATTGAGATGAAGACCAAGAAACTTTGTTTCGTCAGTTCCATTGCTGCACTTGGAAAAGTAAAAGATGGAGATGTACTCAACGAGCAAAATGAGTGGAAAGATTCTGACTACAATACGCACTATGGCATTACCAAGCATCTGTCAGAATTAGAAGTATGGCGTGGTGTGCAGGAGGGGCTGAATGCCATAGTGGTTAATCCCGGTTTCATCATCGGCCCCGGTGATGCATCAAGAAGTAGCGCCAGTGTTTTCAGAAAACTAAATGAAGGATTGGCATACTATCCGCCAGGCGGAACCGGGTTCGTAGCCGCAACTGACTGCTCAAAAATGATGGTGGATTTAACAACCAGCGAAGTCCATAACGAACGTTTCATACTCGTTGCAGAAAATCTCTCTATGAAATATCTCTTTCAAAAGGTAGCGGTTGCACTGGGGAAAAAATCTCCTGAAAAATCTGCAAATAATTTCATAATACACTGGGTACGCATGGCTGAATGGATGAAAGAAAAACTGACCGGGCAAAAAGCATTGATAACACGCGAAAGTGCCAGAAATACTTCAGTGCGTTTTTATTATGAAAATGAAAAAGTGAAACGAAGGCTGCAAGTTGAATTCAGAAAAATAGATAATGCCATTCAACAAACTGCGGAGTTTTTCAAATCCAAGTAGTAATGCTGACCCCCATGAAAAAAATTGAGGCTGTCACGGCAAACCGGACAGCCTCAGTTTTTTATTCTGACAGACAATCGAAAATGACTAACGTTCTACAATAAATCGCTCTGTAGTAAGACAGCCATTTTGTATCACCTCCATTAAATAAATGCCCGGCTGCAATGGCTGTTCAAACACAATCTGCAGTTGCATATTTTGAGCAGCCGCATACCTGCCTGTGAAGGTTACGCGTCCCAACGCATCCAACACCTTCACATAGACTTCGGTATCATTCACCTCACTCATCTTCACATTTATTCCACTACCATCGGCAGGGTTCGGATACAATGTCAACTTCACGTTCTGCTGCATGCCCGTTAACTCATTGTCCGGTTGCTGCTGGCTCTGCTGATCGCCACCGAAGCAAGTGATGATGGCAATGGCCTTGGCGCGGTTGCTGGATTGACCGCATGCATTGTGCGCTTTTACCAATATAGTACCTGCAGTGCTGCTCCAATTTACTGATATAGTATTGGTTCCTTGACCACTCACTATTGTGCAGCCTATGGGCACAGTCCATGTGTAGGTGTATGTGCTTACCTGCGGTGTACTGAATACGACACCGGCTTGATTTGCACATACGCTGGCAGGACCGCTGATGGAGGCAGGTGTGGAAGGCAAGGATGACACTGCATTGCATCGCGGTGAGCTTGTGCCACATGCATTTGTTATGGTGTAACACAAATTGCCTGAAACGAAATTTGCCGGAACATTCAATGTGATACTCGTACCGCTGTTTGCGCCTATGCTACATCCTGCTGGCGGTGTCCAGTTGTATGATATGGCACCGGTAACGGCCGGCACAGTGAATACAAAGCTGCCGCCACCACACAGGTTGGTTGTTTGGCCGGTTACTGATGCTGGTAATGCAGGTACAGATGTAATGTTTATTGTTCGCACATTGCTCGATCCACAATCGCTATTGGCAGTAACCGTCACTGCACCCGATATGTAGTTGGCCGGGAAGGTGACACTGCATGCGGTAGTTCCCTGACCCGCAGTGATGGTGGCACCAGCCGATGCAGCCCAAGTATAGCTTGTTGCGCCATTCACTGCTACTACGCTATAATTCTGTGTAGTACCACCACACACCGCGCTGAGCTGGCCGGTTACGGTGCCCGGTGTAGCCGGTTTGCCATAGACTGTCAAGGTGCGCAAAGCACTGTTGCCTTTGCAGTTGACAGCGCGAACTTGTAGTATTCCACTTGTGCCGAAGTTGGCGGCATAGCTCACAGTTACCTGCGTAGTGCCCTGACCTGATGTTATTGAAGAGTTGGTAGGTGCGGTCCACAAGTATGAAGTTGCATTGCTCACAGGGCTTATGCTGTAAGTTTTAGAAGTACCAGGACAAGCGTTGGCGTTGCCACCCGCTATGGCTCCCGGAGTGGAAGGCACTGTAAGGAATACCAATACCTGAACTGATGACTGTGCGCTGCTGCCGCATCCATTCAACGCCTGCACTGCGAGATTACCAGTATTATAGGTAGATGAAAAATTCAATGAAATAGAATTGGATACTGAAGTGCCAGTTGCTCCGTTTGGCAGAGTCCATTGATAGCTTGATGCATCTGCCACAGGTTCCACACTAAATACTACGCCTGTCTGGTTACGACAAACACCTATCGGGCCACTGATGGTGCCCGGTGCAGATGGCGTAGTGCCTGTGCCATTGCTTACATTGGCATTGGCCGTAGTAGTGCAACCCAGATTGTCTGTAACAAGGACACTATAAGTATTGGCTGCAAGCCCGCTGATATTTTGATCTGTGCTGCTATTGCTCCATGCAAAACTGTATGGCGCAGTTCCTCCATTCACGGTCAGCATTATGCTGCCATCAACATTATTGGTGCAGGTTGTGTTGGTTGGAATCGCATCCGCTGTCATTGTACAGCAGTTTTCATCAGTCAATCCATCACAGTCATCATCCATGCCGTTGCCGCATTCTTCCACAACTCCCGGATTTATGGTCGGTACTGCATCGTTGCAATCGCCACCACCTCCTGCGGGTTCTGCACTTGTCCAGCCGATGCCGGGTGAACTGCATGCATCCTGCGAAGCAGCATAATAGCCATCTCCATCAACATTTAAATACCATGCAATGGCAAATGTGCACGAGCCATTATCGCAGTTTGCAGCTGCGTTATAGTTGCAGGCATTGGAATTGGTACAGCCATCCACACGGCCTTCGTCCACTTGTCCATCACAGTCATCGTCTATGTTGTTGCAAAGTATTTCCAAAGTGCCGGGGTTGATGGCTGCATTGCCATCATCGCAGTCACCGGTGCACGTGCTCCAGCCATCATTATCCATATCGAATCCTTCATCTATCAGTCCATCACAATCATCATCTTCATCATTGCATAATTCCACTGCATCCGGATTGATGTCTATCTCGCTGTCATCACAATCGCCTTCGCAAGTGCTGTAGCCATCATTATCCATATCAAAACCTTCATCAGCATTTCCATCGCAGTTATCATCTATGCTGTTGCATACTTCTACAGCTCCGGGATTGATGCTGGCATTGCCATCATTGCAGTCGCCTTCGCAGGTGGTGTATCCGTCATTGTCAGTGTCAAAGCCTTCGTCCACTTGTCCGTTACAGTTATCATCTATGTTGTTGCAAATTTCTATTACACCGGGATGTACTGAAGCATTCAAATCACTGCAATCGCCCTCGCACACGGTGTATCCATCATTGTCCTGATCAAAGCCTTCGTCTATACTGCCATCGCAGTCTTCGTCCACTCCGTTGCACAGTTCAAATGCACCGGGAAAACGCAAAGCATTGTTGTCATCACAATCACCCTCGCAGGTGGTGAATCCATCATTGTCATTGTCAAAACCTTCGTCCACCTGACCATCGCAATCATCATCCACATCATTGCATACTTCAATGGCACCGGGATGTATGGTTGCATTACCATCATCACAGTCGCCACTCAATGCAGCGTAGCCTATAGGCTGCACGCAAGTAAATGCTGTATTGCCTGCGGTGCCATAGCCATCATTATCCAAATCCTGAAACCAGATGATGGATGTGCCAACGGTGATATAATCTGTTTTTGTTTCTGAGTCGCTTCCTGCAGAAGAGGTGGCTGTGAGTATTACTGTATAGATCCCCGCGGTCATATAGTCCACTGTGGGATTCTGATCTGTGGAAGATGATGGAGTACCGCCCGGAAAACTCCACAACCATGAAGTAGGGCTGCCTTCAGAAAGATCGAAGAAATCGAGAGACTGACCAGCACATATTGAAGTGCCCGGATCAACTACAAAATCAGCCACGGGAACAGGAATAACACTGGCACAATCACCATAGGTCACAAGAATGTTGTGATGCAAGTCGTTCAGTATATCAATGATATTGCTTACACATACAGTATTACCGCTAAGAGAAGAATAGAATACGCGCAGTACAGGAGTTGGATTTACATTGATTGGTATTTCAGTATTTCCTTCGCTGAATGCGGCTATGGCATTGCCATTGGTTTCATGGTGAAGATGTGCCATCCACGTGGTTGAAGGCAACAAGTTTTGCACTGAACTGATCACTGCACCGCTCAATTCAAATTGAATTGCTTTTATTTCATTGTCAGCATTGGTTATATAAATATCAAAGTATTGGCCAGCAGTGTTCAGGTTGGTAACACCCAGGGTAGCATTTTCATTTTGCTCAAGAAATTCGGGGTCGTAGTCGCAGGCTTCATAGAGCAGTGGCGGCACACCCAAGTCCTGATTGTAGTGTATGCAATTGGCTGCGTAGGCTGCATCAGCCACGGTTATTTCGTTGTCCGCATTCAGGTCGGCACAAGGTGTTGCAGCCATACCGCCATTTACAGCAGCTTCGCCATATACGTGTTCATCAGCTACGGTAAAATATCCATCTTCGTTCGCATCACCTGTGATGATGATGCCCGGGCAGTTGTTTTCACAATCAGGCTGAGCATTGCCAAATGGAATGCCTATACAATCTGTTGCAGCAGTGCAGTTGGCAATGCTTTTTGTGAAGTTGATGATGTTGTTGCTGGCATCACGGCCAAATGAAACACACACGAAAGCGATGTTGTTTTCATAGTTGAGTTCGTAATTGCCAAGGGCATCCGGACTTTGATCCCAATTGGTGCGAACTACTAAATAATATGAACCCGCAGGCACACTGGTAATATCTATCCACTGGCAATCCAGACCTGAGCTGTATATATCAGCACAACCAGCTGTGATGCCCATGTTGCCACAGCCATATTGGGCTGTGATGCCCGTAGGACATGACAAATCAAGTACGCAAAAACCATTTTTGAATCCGATATAAGGCAAGGGCTGACCAGCATTGTTGTATAGCAAATATTCCGCATAGCCCTCATAGTGGTAATGCTGATGGCAGTCGTCCCACTCGAATTGTGGATTGGAAGCGTTAGGCACACCTATGAAATAGTCTTCGGTTCCCACATTCGCAATTCTGGTGGTAAACCTGAGTATCTGACGTGTACCGGTACCCTGTAGGCAACCTTCATTGATAAGGCAGGCATTGGAACTTGTAAGTGTGGTAGATACCAATGAAGTGAACATACTGTTGAGATCAATTTCCAGATCAGGCCCGAGACCATTGCAGTTTGGATCTCCTGTGTAGTAGCACGGGCCGGGTTCGCCTGCCAACGGATTGTAGTTGCAAGCATATACATCCATACAGCCTGTTACTGTTCCAACAAATTCGAAAAGACATCCATAGCTCTGTCCTGCGCAGGCACCTGTGCTGCCTACACGCACGTAGTAAGTATTGTTGGCTGCTAGGAATATGTTCGACTCAGCCTGCACACCACAGTAGTCATCGTTGTAGGTGAATGTGGCTTCATTGCTGTCGTCAAAGTTGGCCATCATGCAGTAGTCATATATCCAGATTTTAGTATCACACGAGGCTTGTCCGCATGTAGAAATGCGATACTGTCCGCTATAGGCAGGAGTGAAACTGAACCACGTGTTATCAAATGGAACTGCATTTACACCAAAGTCGGCATCTATTGGCTGGTTGCAACTGATGCCATCGGGGCAATTCACGGGCCTTATGTCCAAGCCGCCAAAATTTTGTCCACTTGCGGTGAGTATTCCATTTACATAAATCTTATAGTTGCCCAAACCGCTCATTCCATTGTTTGCGCTGTCATATATCTCGAAACGGTGACATGTGGCTGGAATGCAAACGGAGGCATCATTGGTAGTGCCTTGAACTATAACCACATCATTTTCATTGAATAACTTCCACGAGGTTTGAGACGGATTACCATCCGGAGTTATGTCAATGGTTACAATATCACCGGAAATAATTTGAATGTTGTTATTGGTAAGGGTACTTGTAGCGCTTGTGGCATCGGAAACAATGAGGGTGGCAGAATAAGTACCTGTAGTGGGGTAACTCACAACAGGGTTTTGTGCTGTGCTTGTGGATGGTGTACCCCCAGGAAAACTCCAGTTGTATCCGGTAATGTTGCCTGTGCTTGTGCTTGTGTATTGCACGTTAAGGCAATTGCTACCTGCAGCTGCATAGGTAAAGGTCGCATTCAGTACATTGAAGGTGCAGCTGCCATCGTCCACACCTGCACATGGGCTGTAATTGAGCGCAAGCGGATTGGTGCATCCACTCACTCCTGTTGCTGTAACACGTATGGTGAATGTGCCCACAATGGAGTTGTAACCACCGGCCTGTATTTTATACGTGTTGCCAATGGTGAGTGCAGGACAGGTCATGATAATGCGCGAGGCATAAGAACCAGTGATGTCATCATTGCAGGCCAGCACAGAGCCACCACAGGCGGAGTACACGGCTATGCGCGTATCGTTGTTTGTTCCAAGTTGAGTTTCTATCGTAACAGTGCCTCCTGTGTACACAAATGAATACCACACATCTTTGATAGCACTGCTGCCTCCGCAGCCCGGATTGGGGCCGTCTGTGACTGTGCCAACATTCGTAGATGCGGTCCATGTGCTACTGATGGGTAGAGTGATGGCGTTGACGCAGATATCGTTAGCAGGCTGGGCATAAGCCGAGAGAGCAGCACAAATAAGCACTGCGCATGAAAGGAAAATTCTTTTCATAGGAAAATAGAATGAAGGAAATTTTGGTTGGTTTGTTTGGCAATCAAATACACAGTAAGGCATGAGACTGTGCAATGTCGTTTAAAAAAAGGCTTACAAAGAAACGGCATTTTGCATTTTTCTGCAAGCTCTAATTCGCACCACGATATTGGAATGCAAGACCCACATGAGTCATCATTTACTCTGATTATCAATTCAACTCAGCCGCGCTTTTGATGAGACCAGCATACTCCGTATAGCTGCCTGCTACCTGCACAGCTTTTTTAAAATCCTGATCAGTTTGCAGCAAAACTCTATGCATGGCGGTATCGTCAAAAAGATTGCGTGCCAGTTGAGCTTTGATACGCGACTTCAACTGCGGGCTTACCTTTTTAACTACACTCTTGTTTACAGTTACTTTTTCTTTTTCTGCTGCTACTATCAGCTCGTTCAGCATTGCATCACTAACCACATAGTTATCTACAAAGTCATCAGATGTCTTGTACTTGAGCAGCTCTGCACGATGAGCATCTAAGTAATTGAAACAATAGTCGCGAACTACACCACTGTATGCTATCTCGCCAAGCAATCCGCTGAAGTAGATGCTGTCCAACGGTACAAACACATCAGGCATGATACCACCACCGCCATATACCGTGCGGCCTCCGGGTGTTTTATACCTGAGTGAATCAGGAAAGTGTGTGCTGTCAGCTTCGGTAAGTTCACCGCTGAGAAGGCGCTTGTGAAAGTCGTCACTGTAGTTGATGCTATCGCCATAAGGCTTTTGAATGCAACGGCCTGTGGGCGTGTAGTAACGCGCTACGGTAAGGCGCAGTGCGCTGTTATCCGGCAGATCCATTTCGTGTTGTACCAGGCCCTTGCCAAATGATCTGCGCCCTACGGTAAGACTCCGATCCCAATCCTGCAACGCTCCGGCTACTATCTCGCTGGCACTAGCACTGTTTTGGTCTATCATCACTATCACTTCCATCTCTCTAAATTTTCCCTTCTTCTCGCTCACACTTGATATTTTGCCGTAATGAGTGCCTTCGGTATAAACTATCATTTTTCCTTGGGTAAGAAATTCTTCTACAATTTGTGTGGCCTGATCCATCAGTCCTCCGCCATTGCCGCGCAGATCGAGTATTAGTTTTTTACACCCCTTCTCTTTCAGTGGTTCTGTTGCCTGCATGAACTCTTTGTAAGTAGTAGCAGCAAAGCGTTCCACTTTTACATAGCCCGTGCTATCGTCATACATGAAAGCAGCTGAAACACTCTCTAATGGTATGCTGCCACGCTCAATTTCGAACTTTAGCAATTCCGGATTGCCCAGCCTTTTAACTGTTACATATACCTCGCTGCCACCCATTCCCTTCAGCAGCTTTTGGGCTTTGTCACTGTCCAGGTCTTTGCCGCTTATTTCTACATCATCCACTTTCACTATACGATCTCCTGCTCTTATGCCGGCCTTTTCACTTGGCCCATCCTTCAGTGGTTTCACCACCATCAGTGTGTCGCGCAGTATCAAAAATTCGATGCCTACGCCTTCAAATTTTCCCTGCATGCGTTCATTTTCGTCCTGTCTTACTTCAGCACTTAGATAATAACTGTGCGGGTCAAGGTTTTGCAACACACTTTCTATGGCGTCATCTATCAGTTGGCCTTTGTTCACGGTATCCACATAGTATTGTTCTATGAAGTCGATGAGGCTTACCAATTTGCTGGCATTGTCGTCCGTTGACGGTTTTATCTTCATCAGATTCTTGTCGCCAAAAGCGCTGCCTATCCAGATGCCTATGATGAGTGTTCCGAAAAGGAGCAGCGGCATCAACAACATCATCTGCCCGGCCTTGGGCCGGTAGTTTGGCTGGCTCTGACTTCCATGGCTGTTTTCCAATCTCTGATTTTGCATATTAGGTTATTGCTTGGGGGAAATTTTTTTTTGAGAGCACGAAATGTATGGTGGCCTTGCGCTGCGCAGAGGCAGCATTGTGAATTTTTTGATACTTCACAGCTCGCTCACCTCGCCCGATTGGAAAATATGCAGGTGCTGCTTCAGCCATACTTCGTCTTTGCTCCACCATTTCAATTCAAGAAGTTTTTTTACATCTGCCTGATCAAAGCGGAAGCGAATGTGTCTGGCAGGCACACCACCCACGATACTGTATGGTTCTACATCAGCTGTCACCACTGCACCGGCAGCTATGATGGCGCCATCGCCAACGGTAATGCCAGTTTTCAAAATAGCACGCGCACCTATCCACACATCGTTGCCAATGTTGGTTCTTGGAAATTCTTCAAAATAATTTTTGTCAATCAAAACCGGATTGCTCTGAGCAGCCATGCTGTAAAACATAGGATGTGTGCTGAGCATATGCGTGGGGTGCTCGCCCGGCCCAATGATGACGTGCGGGCCTATGCTGCAAAACTTACCAATGGTGGTATGATAAACTTGCGACTCGCGGCCTACATAGCTATAGCTGTCCATCTGCACATCGCGCAGTCGCGCATATTTTCTTATGGTATTGTATGTTGAAAATTTGCACCCACTGAGTTCACACCTGTACTCCATCACCAGGTGGTGGCCTGAGTAGCTCAATTTAAAGTAGCACCATACTGCAAGCCAGCGAAGCCAAAGGGTAAGGGGATTTTTGAAAAGGACTTCTTTCATCAGAATTTTTCTTGTTCGAATGCATCAATAAAGGTGACCTCGCTGCGATTGACAATGGTAGCCTCGCGACTGCGTGCATAGCGCTCCATTTGCATGTGGCCGGCAAACACTTTAGCCCATGCATGAAAAATTTCGTCCATGCGAAATACTTCCTTTTTGTGTATCACTTTCCATAGTGGTACGAGCCTGAGTTGCTCTTCGTCTTCGAAGAAATGAATGTGCTTCATACACACCTGATTGTTTGCGTCAACTGCCAGTTGCTGATGCCAGTTGTGGTCAGCACCGAAGAGTTCGATTCGCCTGTATCCAAGATTTACAGCCACGAACAAGGCAGCTACCAGTACATTCTGACACTGGGGCATGGCCCATCCTTTCCTGTAAAAGTAAAATGCCAGGTTTTCAAAACCCTTAAATACTACATAGTTTACGTAGGTAATTTGAATGTTCGCATTGCTGCGCTGCATCTCGCTGATGTAGTGACTTGCGTACGCATCGTGTGGTATGACGAGCTGCATGGGCCACGTGGTGCGCTCCCGCAAATGCTGCATGGTGCGCTGCACGGTTTCATTGTCGCTAAGCCACAGGCCCGGATCCACCATTACATAATAACGTGGCTTCAGCGCTACAAATTCATCGCTCAAAGAAAAAGTGTTGACCGCCAACAGCGTATGGTTGCGGAAGTATTCCGGATTTTTCTTCAATGAAGTTTTCAAGCTTGGGCCGGTGCCCAGCACGAGCAGTTTATCACCATCAGCCCTCAACTGGGGTGTAGCGCTTTTAGACATCACCAGCACTTTGAGCACCGAGGCGCAGGTATTGATCGCACGCAAGCACCATGTGCTGAATTGCTTGTAAGTATTTGCAACTGCCATTGCTGCAAATGTATCTGTCGCGCCAAGCCAATACTTTCACCCGCGCAGATTCTAACTCAACAGCACATGGTGCTTTTTTGAAAGTGTGAACGATCAGCCACTCATATCCATCATTACAGTAACATGGAACGCAGAACACCTTGTGGGGCGAACCATGCAAAGCATTGCTGAACAGACATACATCAGTATCGAGCACATACTTGTGGATGGCCAATCCAATGACAACACAGTAGCGGAGGTAATCAAGTTTGGACTGAACAGCAAGATAATTTGTGAAAAGGACAATGGGATTTATGATGCTATGAACAAAGGGTTAAAGGCTGCCAAAGGCGAGTATGTGATTTTCATGAATGCAGGCGATTCATTTTTTGACAAACAAACGCTTGCACGTTGCATAAATAAAGGAGCAAATGCAGATGTGTATTACGGCAACACCGCTGTGGTAAACCAGAACGGTGAAACGCTTGCAGACCGCAGGTTGGCACCACCTGAAAACCTTGACTGGCGCAGCCTGCGATACGGTATGTGTGTGTCGCATCAGAGCATTGTTGCTAAGCGCGTGTTATGTCCACAATATGATACACGATACAAAATAAGTGCTGACATTGACTGGACCATTCGATTGCTTAAGGCAGCGCGACTTGTGGTAAATGTGCAAGGTTATGTTTCAAAATTTCTGGAAGGTGGTACATCAGCCAAACGCAGAAGGCTTGGCCTACGCGAGCGCTGGCGCATCATGGCGGTGCACTATGGCGTGCCTGCTACTATCCTCAATCATGCTTACATCGCTTTTCGTTTTGTATGGCATCGCATCACACGCAAGAGCATGACGTAGATCAACGGGGTTTTAGTTCCCAATCAATTTTCACATCCCAGTTTGCTCTTACTTGTATTGTGCCCTTGTAAATATGCATTTGCTCTGACTGCTGAAATGGATTCACGGTGCATGGGTCGAAAAGAAAATTGTGATTTTCATCCGCGAGCACTGATGCGGTGTATTCGCCCGGTGGTATGTCGCTCATTATTTTTTTTCCTGATTGGATGATGCCTGCGTCAATCACATCGCCCGATTTACTTTTCAACTGCAACAGATATTGTATGTCATCATCAGGCAACTTGAAATCGAAAATGATGTTTCCCAGATCAGTTTGTTTGTAGGTGTGGAATGAGACTTCCAGTGTATCGTTGGTGGCTCCTGCTCCATTCATCAATGCACCGGGCAAAACGGTAAGCTTGTAATCCACTCCTTGTTTCAACGCGGTTACTATCTCAAATGCATGGTTGTATGCTGTCAACTCGGCAGTTATTGGTAAGGTGTCTGCAAGTAATTCAACCTTGTCTTTGTCTTGCAATTGAAGGTACATATCTGCGCTTATCAAAATGATGTCACTCACTTTTATTTTCTTTTCAGCACTGCAGCGAAGTGCAAAAGAACTTTGCATGACTTCACTGAAAAAGGGCACTTCGATAGTATCAGCCAATAGCCAGGGTGCCGTCATTGTATTGATTTCCTTCCAACCAATTGCCACCTGTTCCATGCGGTTGGTTGGCGCGCCCTTCAGTGCCACATACACCGTGTCACTGTTCGGGCTGGTGTAGTTCCAATATTCAAGTCCATTCAACGGTACGATGCTGTATCCGTTGTAACGATTTGCATCGAAAGCGAATCGGAAAAAACCTGTTGAATCCGTATCATAATCATCCACCACGGGCTTGACCGACAAAGGAATACTCGCATTGAGTTGATGATTTGAAGAGTCATTTGCAATAGGCACTGCAGGCGTACCGAGCATAGCGATGGCCTCGCCCTGGTCATATCTGTAATTGCCATTTACATCATCCAGCGCATAGAGGAATAGTGCATCACTGCGCATATAGTCTAATTTGAAACTACCATCTTCTTTCGACTTGGTGAAATAAGCAGGTCTTGGTTTTTTAGAAAAAATAGTGGTGTCCTCTTTATATGCGAGCACCTTGAAACCCTTGGCGGGTGTGTCATTCAGCGCATCGTGCACATTACCTGTAAGTTGCAACGAGTCTATCATATCACCGGTGCTGAATACGTAAACAAGATCCACAGCCTTGTTGTTTTCATTCACATCGGCTACGCCATCGCCAAAGTTGAAAGTGTATGTGGTATTGGGTTGCAGTGCTTCCTTCCATTCCACAATAAGGCGCTTCTGCCGAATTTTTACTTCAGGTTGTTTTTGCAATGGAGGCGAAATGATCAACTCCTGTGCGATGTTGTTCAGCCCTATATATTCATCAAACTCTATTTGAAAACCATTGGTGCTGAAACCTGTGGTGAGCATGGCTGGTGAAGTAGCAAGCACTGTGGGTGGCGTTACATCCTTGTCGCCACCTGTCAGGCCGCGCTGCTGTGCACAAGCAGTGCACAACAACAACAAAATGAAATATGTAATTCGAAGACTATTCACCGTAGCAACGGCCAATGATAACTGCTACCTGCTCCAAATATTTTTTGTCAGTTTGATCGAAATGATTGAGTTGATCACTGTCCACATCCAGCACGCCAAACACGCTGCCATCAGTACGATGCAGTGGCACTACAACCTCGCTGCGCGATGCTGTGCTGCATGCAATATGGCCGGGAAACTGATCCACATCAGGTACTATGATGGTTTCATTTTTCAGCCAGACTGTACCGCAAACACCTTTTCCCTTCCTGATGCGTGTGCAGGCAACAGGCCCTTGAAACGGGCCAAGCACCAACTCTTCATCACCATCAGTAAAGTAGCAACCCACCCAGAAAAATTCAAACGACTGCCTGAGTGCCGCCACGATGTTGCTCACATTGGCCGTAAAATTTTTTTCGCCTTGCACCAGTGCCCTTAACTGTGGCAGCAGCTCTTCGTAGCGCTGCGCCCTAATGGCATGCGTTGATATGTTCAGTTGTTCTGCCAAAAAAATAATTTTTGAATTCTAATTTTTGATTCTGGAGTTTCCGATCAACCGCGTAGGGGCAAGCAATCACCAATCCTCACACCCACTGGTCGCCCAGTTTGTGCTTGATGTCGTTCACGAAATTTTTGATGCGCTGTTCTTCTTCCTTCTTGCACACCAGCAGAATGTTGCCCGAATCCACTACGATGTATCCATTCAATCCGTGCAACACAGCTAATTTTTCGCTGGGTATGTTTACCACATTGTCAGCACAGTTGTATAGCATTACATGTTTGCCCACTACTCCATTCTTGTGTGAATCGTGTGAGAGATGCGTGTGCAACGAGCCCCATGTGCCCAAATCGCTCCAGCCAAAATCGCTCAGTACCACATTCACACTTTTGGCCCTTTCCATGATGCCGTAATCTATTGAGATGTTTTCGCATGCAGGGTAGATGCGTTCAATGAATTGTGCTTCGCCTTCGGTGCCATAGAGTCCTATTCCATCTGAAAATGACTTGTACATCTCAGGCAAATAATTTTCGAACGCATTCATGATGGCGTGGAGCGACCAGATGAAGATGCCACTGTTCCAATAGAAGTCGCCACTTTCCAGAAAGTCTTTGGCCAGTTCAAGGTCTGGCTTTTCGGTAAAAGTTTTGACACGTTTTACACTTTCATCTTTTGGTTTTTTCTCATCGGCCCACTGTATGTAGCCATAGCCAGTGTCGGGCCGTGTTGGCTTTATGCCCAGTGTTACCAGGTTGTTGCTGGTCTCTGCTTGTTCGATGGCAATGTTGATGATGCGTTCAAATTCTTTATCCTTCAGTATGAGGTGGTCGCTTGGGGCAACTATGATGTTGGCATCTGTTTCGCGCTCTGCAATCCAGAATGATGAATAGGCCACACACGGTGCCGTGTTGCGCATGAATGGTTCGCATAGCACTTGTTCGGGTTTCAGTCCGGGCAATTGGGCCAGTACCAAATCCTTGTAACGTTCGTTGGTTACTACCAAAATATTTTCCCTGGGGCAAATGGGCAGGAAACGATCGTAGGTCATTTGGATAAGCGTGCGGCCTACGCCAAGAATGTCATGAAATTGCTTGGGGAAAGCTGTGCGGCTCATGGGCCAAAAGCGCGAGCCAATGCCACCGGCCATGATGACACAATAATTCTTTTTGGAAGCCGACATTAATCCTTGTGGTTTTTTTACTCTTGAGGCGCGCGAATGTATGGTTGGGAGCCTGAGAACAATTGTTCTGCCTTGCGCGAAAAGAGTTGTCAATGGCATTTCATGGATGATCTGAAATTGCTCCACGCTATCTTTCGCTGCTGCACCCCTTATCTAACCAAATGCCTCACTTTGCTCACCGCACATTCAGCCTGCACTATGAAAAATACGGTGCGGGTGAGCAGGCCATTTTGTGTTTTCACGGTTTCGGACGCACAGTGAGCGACTTTCAGGTATTTGAACCTTTGCTTGGCAAGCACCAGCATATCATCTCCATTCATCTTTTTGCTCATGGCGAAAGCATTTTTCCTGATGAGAGAATAGATAACCAGCCGCTGCTGCCTGAAGAATGGTGCGAGCTGATGGAGGCTTTTTGTGAAGCACAAAACATTGCACAATTTCATCTGATAGGATACAGCATGGGTGGGCGTGTGGCCATGAAAACCCTTGAGCTGATGCCACATCGTGTGCAATCACTTCTACTTATAGCACCCGATGGGTTTAAAATAAATGTGTTGTATCGCTTTGCAAGCAGCACCCGCATAGGCAAGCGGATGTACAGGGCACTGATAGAAAACCCGAAGCCGCTGTTCGTTGTTGCAAAATGGCTGAATCGGTTGCGCCTTTTGTCCGACAAACTGCATCGCTTTGTGCATGTGCACTTAGATACGCGTGCGAAGCGGCAACAAGTGCATGATGCATGGCTTATCTACAAACTAACATTTCCGCATTTGCCACAATTGGCCGAAACCATCAATGAAAGGCAGTTGCCATTCAATATGCTGTTTGGACAATTTGATTCTGTGATAACTCCGGCACTTGGCTACAAGTTTTGCGGCATACTGGGTCGCAATGATGTGCTGCACCTTTTGCCTGCGGGGCATAGGTTGCTCACACCAGAAACGGTAGATTACATCAAACTCAACGGACTGTGGCCAGACTAACCCTGGTTGGTTTGGCTATAGCTGCGCCATCGCTCGAGCACCGCGCTCATATCATCAGGCAGGGCATTTTCGAATTGCATCCACTGGCCAGTGGCGGGGTGGTGAAAACCGAGCGACCTGGCGTGCAATGCCTGCCGCGGCAACAGCGCAAGGCAATTCTGCACAAACTGTCTGTACTTAGCGAAGGTGGTTCCCTTCAATATCTGATCGCCACCGTATTCGAAATCGCCAAAGAGGGTGTGGCCGATGTGCTTCATATGTACACGTATCTGGTGTGTTCTGCCTGTTTCTAATTTGCACTCTACCAATGTTACATAACCAAGCCGTTCCAACACTTTATAGTGTGTCACTGCATGTTTGCCATGCTCGCCACCGGGGTAGGCCATAAATATTTTGCGGTCGCGAAGGCTGCGTCCGGTATTGGCTTCCACGGTGCCGTCTTCGGCCATATCGCCCCACACCAAGGCTACATATCTGCGCTCTATGGTGCGGTCGAAAAATTGTTTGGACAGATGGGCCAACGCCTTTTCTGTTTTCGCTATTACCATGACACCTGTTGTGTTTTTGTCTAAGCGGTGTACCAGGCCGGGGTGTGTATCGGAGCGCACAGGCAGGTGCTGAAAGTGATAGATGAGTGCATTGACTAAGGTGCCGGTGTAGTTGCCGTGGCCGGGGTGTACTACCATGTTGGCAGCTTTGTTCAGTATGATTAGTTCATCATCTTCATAGAGTATTTCGATGGGAATGTTTTCCGGAATCAGTTCCAGTTCGCGCACCGGATATGGCAGCTCAATGGTGACCACATCCAATGGCTTTATCTTGTAGCTGCTTTTGGCCACGTTGCCATTTACCCGCACAAATTCATTGTTGCAGGCATCTTGTATGCGGGTACGCGAAGTTTTTTCCAGTCTGTCGCACAGGAATTTGTCAATGCGCATGAGACCCTGCCCTTTGTCTGCCACCACGCGGTGGTGTTCAAAGAGGTCGTCATCGTTGTCCATGCCCTGTTCTTCCACATCTTCTTTCATTTTGCAAGTATGTTGCATGTTGGGGCTTGTGTTGTGGGTTTTTTAATTACTAATAAAAATCAGCAGCCCAATTGATGAAAAGACCACTACATATTTTCGCTGGCATGGTGCGCAGCATGCTTTTCATATTCGTCATAAGTCTGGTTGTACCATTTGGGTTGCGGTCGCAAACCATCAACTTGTCCGATTCGTTGTCGCAAATACTGAGGCACAAACCGTCTCCCACTGTTCGGTTTGATACACGCAACTCGTTCATTACCGGCAACAGTGTGCGGGTGTATGGCATCAAAGCGGGACTTAGTTTCAGACAATCGCTTGCTTTCGGATTTGGCTATAACTGGATTTCGAAAGGAGTGAGAGCTAAGCCGACCAACGACCAAATGCTGCATGACGCAGAACTGCGCATGAGGTATGTTTCGCTTTTTGCAGATTATATATTTTACAAAAAAGGCTCATGGGAAGCTACTGTGCCGGTGCAGGTGGGCTATGGTATCAGCTACTGGAAAAAGCCTGATGGTCAAAAATTAAACAGCGGTGGGATAGCGCTGTATGAACCAATGATGACGGTGGAATACAAAGTGCTGCATGTGCTGGCAGTAGGTGGTGGTTTGGGATATCGCATCATGCTGCATAACAACAGGGAGATAGATCAGCAGTTTACTTCGCCCGTGTATGTGCTGCGGGTGCGCATACTTTTCGAAGAATTGTGGAGGCGCGTGCAGCCTGAGGTGGAATGACACAGTTTGAATTGACTTCGCAATTTTCAGACAGACACACCTGTGGTTTGATGTACCTATGCAAGCATTATGGAATCTTACTTTAGCCCAATCAACGAGTAAATAAGCGCAATGAAAAGAATCTTTATCCTAATGGTGGCTATGGTCTGTAGTGCAGCCGCAGCCGCACAATGCCCCCTGTGTACACCTGACTTCCAGTGCATCAGTGTGGATGGCTATCCCACCATTTGCCCGCTGGTAGCGCCCAATGCTACGGTGGGTGAGTACTACGAACACGTACTTACATTCTACATACCTACAGAGGTGGAGGATCCGGGCAGTGGAGTGCTGGCCACCTTGCTGGAAGTGAAAGTGACGAATGTTGCAGGCATGCCATACGGACTTGAGTTTACCATCAATGATGCTGACAGCACCTATCATCCGGTGGATGGAGAAAACCATGGTTGTGCCACGGTGTGCGGTGTGCCCGTGCTTCCGGGTATTTACACGATAAATATCACGGTCAACATTTTAGCAACAGCCTTTGGTTTTGAAGTGACGCAGGTTCAAAGTTTTCCCTACACATTGGTGGTGGATCCGGGCGAGGGTGGCACCAATTCTTTCAGCTTTGACAATCCGGCTGCGTGCGGAAACCTCACCACTACATTCGAGGCTACCATAGTGGCGCCTTCACCTTCTGTCACAACTTACGATTGGGATTTTGGCAATGGCAGCACCGGTACTGATGCCATTGAAACCATTACTTACGATGAAGTGGGTGAGTACGAAGTGGTGCTTGAAACGACAGTGGCAAACTATGGACTGGCTGAGGTAACGGTGAGCAACCTGAGTACTGCGGGCAATGGCGATGTGGATGATTTTTTTTCGCCCCCAGCGGATCCATACTTCATGATAACTGATGGCAGCAACAACACGGTATATACCAGTGCAAGTGTGAGCAACACCACCTCTACCAGTTGGGCGCTTGCCAATTTTCTGCTTTCTAATCCACCATACAGCATACAATTTTTTGATGATGATGATGTGAGCGCTGACGATAATCTGGGTACAACCGATGTGCTGATAAATGCCGGTGCGAACTACTTCGATATTGGGAATGGTACAGTAGGTACTTACACTATCTCACTTATACCTGCTACTGTTATTTATGACACCGCCACTGTTGTGGTA
Organism: Flavobacteriales bacterium; assembly: GCA_046155615.1. Lineage (GTDB taxonomy): Bacteria > Bacteroidota > Bacteroidia > Flavobacteriales_D > Sanyastnellaceae > JANNVZ01. The sequence continues at coordinate 34,255 of JBJXFP010000013.1, forward strand.
TTTGGTCTGCCGGATGCGACTTTCGTGGTTGGCGGCAGCAACCTTTACTACGATAATCCGGAACTTACCGGCTTTGTATGGCACATCAACGATATTCCTACAAGCAACTTTAGTTCGAGTATTGACCTGGAGGCCGGTGGAGAATATTACTGTGTGGTTACCAATGCCTATGGCTGCACGGCTACCAGCCAGACTTATCTGCATTGCCCTGACATAGAAGTACAGTTCGATGCACCATCATCGGAGGTGTATGTGGATGATATATACGCTACATACCAGTGGTACTTCAATGGAGCTGAGATGCCCGGTGCCACGGATTACTATGTGTATGCAGACCAAGATGGCAATTATTCGGTGCAGATAACTACGAGCTATGGCTGCAACACATTGAGCAATGTGTACACGTTGGTTTCTGTAACAGAACAAAGTAGTAAGCTATCAGAATTGTGGCCTGTGCCCGCATCGGATTTACTCTACATAAGCTGTGCAACATGGACCGGTGCAACGCCAGTGGAAGTGTATGATATGAGGGGTCAACTGGTGCTGAGTGCAACACTGAGGCTGCCTGTTGATGCAGTGGATATAAAATCATTGGCCAGCGGCTGCTACATTGTGCAGATGAATAACGAATACCTGAGATTGATAAAGCAGTGAGGAACAGAAAAGCAACGGTGGAGCGGAATGGCTCTAAGTACCGCGACAAGCAGGAGTGTTTGGATTATCTGGAGCATTTGCGCAAACACAAAATGCCATTGCATGGCATAGAGATAGTACACCTGATGCGCGATTCTGCTGATTCTAATTTGTATAAAACTGTGTGGTATGCCACGCAGGATGGTGTGTATGATTTGGCCTCAGCATTTATAAAGGAACAGATGGTGGGAGTATGGAACTATGCGGAGCTGAAGCTATGAGTTGTAGGCCCACTTAAGCCAAATGGCTCCCCAGGTGAATCCTCCGCCAAAAGCCGCGAGTATCAAATTGTCTCCCTGTTTGAGCTGCTTCTCCCAGTCCCAAAGGCACAGTGGAATGGTGCCTGAGGTGGTGTTTCCATAGCGCTGTATGTTGACCATCACCTTCTCCTTGCCCACGCCCATGCGCTTGGCAGTGGCATCAATGATGCGCAGATTGGCCTGGTGTGGTACGAGGTAGGCAACATCCTCAGCTTTCAGGTTGTTTTTTTCCATTATTTCGGCACTCACATCGGCCATGCCTTTTACAGCGGCTTTGAATACAGGCTGGCCATCCTGAAATATGTAGTGTTCGCGTGCATCGATGGTGGCATGTGATGGTGGCTTAACGGAGCCTCCAGCCTTCTGGTGCAGGTATTGGCGGCCAGCGCCATCGCTGCGCAGTATGCTATCCATGATGCCTAAACCATTGGTATCCGGCTCCAGCAAAACCGCACCTGCTCCGTCACCAAAAAGTACACAGGTAGTGCGGTCGGTGTAGTCAACAATGGCAGACATCTTATCGGCTCCGACAACAATTACCTTTTTGTATTTGCCCGTTTCTACGAATTGTGCCCCTGTGGCCAATCCATACAGAAAGCCCGAACAGGCAGCGTTGATGTCGAAGCTCCACGCATTCTTAATACCTGCCTTGTCACTGATGATGTTGGCCGTGGCCGGAAAGATGAAGTCGCCCGTTACCGTGCAGCAGATGAGTAAGTCAATTTCATCAGCAGAAATGCCGCGCTTAACCAATAGTCCCTTTACTGCTTCGGCACCCATGTCGCTGGTACCGAGGCCTTCCCCTTTCAGTATGTGTCGGGTTTCAATGCCGGTGCGCGTGCGAATCCACTCGTCATTGGTATCCACTATTTTTTCCAGGTCTGCATTGGTCAGCAAATCAGGAGGCAGGTAGCCCTGCACAGCAGTTATCTTGGCAGTAGGAGCTGGCATTGTATAGGATTGAAAAAAAGAATTGACTGTGAGAACATGCGGTTGCTTTTGCTTAAAGCGGGGCGAATGTAACCGACTGACATTGCGGTTTGCTACAAACAGCAAAGCCAGCCTGATTGGGCAAGCTGGCTTAGATATATCTGTTCAAGGTTTGTTTAGGCTTCTGCTGTTTCCTTTTCCATCACCACTTTACCCTTGTAGTAAAGCTTGCCTTCGAACCAATGCGCATGATGCATGAGGTGAGGCTGGCCGGTGGTGGGGCAGGTGGCCACGTTGGGCGCTTCTATTTTGTAGTGTGTTCTGCGCTTGGCTTGGCGTGTCTGCGAAATTCGGTGTTTGGGATGTGCCATGTTGTTGGTATTTAAAATCGTTTATTCTTCTTCTTGGTCAAAGTCAGGGTTGTCTTCAGGATCTTCATAATTCAGGTTTTTGAGTTCGGCCCATTGCGTGCTGGCGGTGGTGTCCACTTTGTATCTGTTAAGCGCCTGTACAGCCTGCTGGTTGCATTGGCTGTCGCTTGGGTGTACATGCCTTGCCGGCATGGCCAAGTGGGCATATTCATATAAAAAATGACTTATGTCCAGCTCATACTCCTGCGGGCCAAGTATCAGCACCTCATCATCCGGCTCGCTGGTGGATTCGCCAAATTTGATGAGCAAGCTGTGCGTTGCCTTCAGTGGTTGCTGAAACTCATCGCCACAATGGTCGCAGGCCACTTGCACCGTGCCTTTCAGTTGAAAGTGCGCTACCATCATATTCTGCTGCTTTTCCAATTGCAGACTTACGTTGATGTCAGCTATTTCAATTTCCGAATACTCAAAAACTTCAAAGAACTTTTGTGTGAGATGAAACTCATACTCGTGCTTTCCGAGCTTGAGGCCCAGGAAAGGAATGCGATATTCTTTCAGGGGTTTCATCTAACAGTTTTTCCAAAAAACGGGCGGCAAATGTAAAAGGTTTTGAACAATGGCCAACAGGTATTTATATACCTATCAGATAAAAATCCGTAAGGGGACCTCATACCAGCTTTGTTCAACTGTCGTTCTTTTGTGGCTTGATGATTGGGAATGCCGGCCCCGGAAATATTTCTGCCACCCAACCCCGCGGATTTTACTTTTCCTAATTCAAAAAAAACAGAAACATGAAACAAATGAAACAACTGCTGCTGAGCCTGCTCATCGCCACCAGCAGTGCATCCATGATGGCCCAGACCGATATAACTCCCAAAGTAACCGAGGCTATAAAAAAGGGCGATGCCGCAGCACTTGCCGCCTACTTCATGGATCAGATTGAATTGACACTGCCTGCCAACGATGGCACATTCAACAAAGCCGAAGCTCAGAAACTGATTGCGAAATTCTTTGCTGATTACGGAGTTACCAGCTTTGTGATAAAACACCAGGGCACCAGCAAGCTGGATGACCAATACCGCATAGGCGATCTGGTGACGAACAAGGGCACATTCAGAGTGACCTTTTTTATGCGTAAGTCAGGCGCGAGTTTGCTGATAAAGCAACTCAAGATTGAGGAAGAGTAAAACGAAATAAGTACATCAAAATGTGGAGGCTACAAAGAGTCGCCTTTTTCATTTCTTGACAAGCACACAGTGGGCATGTATGTTTTCAGCAGTTATTTCCACTAAGTACAGCCCGCTACACAACTGACTCATATCCGTCTGGTTTCCATTGGTACACTGGCCCTGGTACACTGTGCGGCCAGCATTGTCAGTGCATTTTATGTGCAGCATGTTATTTCCATTCAGTTGGGGGTTATAGAAAAAAACTTCCCCCGAGAATGGGTTGGGGTAGACTGAGAATGAACCACTTTCCATTTCAGAAACGGTAACATCATCATCAAGGACAACACAATAGTCCTCTGTTTCTCCATATTCATTGGCTCCGCAGGCTACAGGAATTTCGCCTGAGCCAAATGAGCCATAGTAGCTCATACCAACCCGCATGCGCACAATGCCATCCTGCACACTGATGGGAACTGTAAAACTTCCACTCACTTCGCTTGTGGTGCCACCGCCCGCATCGAACACAAGCTCTGTTGGCTCTTCGAATTCGCCATCTGCATCGTAGTCAATCCAAGCCTTGAAATATTCATTGTAAGAGAAGCCCGCATAACCCGGTGTGCAATAAATGGTGTATTGCGAGCCTGCATTCAGTATAGTGGTTTGGCCCGCTACCAATATGTATCCGCCATCATCTGCTGAAGTGTTGTTGATGTCGCCAAGCGTTACATTTTCTATGTATTCAAGGTCAGCATCTGCCGTTACTTCACAGTAGCCTAAGTCTTCACAGTCGCCACAGCCGGGTGTGTTGAATGTGTAAGAAGTTGGCACTGGCTCCGGACCAACGCATGAAGAAAAAACTGAAATCGTGTAGTTGGTGCATGCTTCAAGTTCTTCAAATGTGTAATTGGTTTCAGTCACATCATTTACGGTGATGACTGGTCCGCCATCCGGCCCGAAAGTGATCGTGTAGTTTTCTGCTGCAAGCACATCGCTCCAACTGATGGTGGCTGCTGTGGCGGTTACGGAAATGGTTTGATACTGCGCAGGATTTATACAACATCCGTCTGTGGTGAAGATGAATGATTCGGTCCACTGGCTTTCACTCTCATCGCAAGTGGTCATGAGTTGCACTTCATAGGGTGTGCAACTGAGCAAGTCATTTAAGAAGTAAGAATTGTTCAGCAATGATGTGGCTTCAGTCCACGGCCCGGAGTCCACAGGTCTGTATTGAAGTGTGAATGAGTTGGCCGAATTGGTGGCCAACCACGAAATGGTGTAGTTGGTAGTGCCTGTCTCCTGTATAGCTTGTACAGCAAACGGTGCTACACATGTTCCGCTCTCGCAGTTGTTCAGCAGCAGGTTGATGGTGTTGTTCACGTTCAGTCTTCCGCCAGTCACGCATTCATCTCCAAGGTTGGCTACTGCATCTGTTCCATCAAAAATTGCATCACGAATTATCTGTGCCCCGGTGGCTGCATCGGCATTCACAATTTCCATGAATGAGGTGCATGGTGTGCTGTATGCCAATGCTACCGCGCCAGCCACACATGGCGAGGCAAACGAAGTTCCGGATGTAGTGCCATAGCTTGAGTTTCCTGCCAGGTAAACATCTTCACCAGGTGCCCCCAAATCAATCAATGTTTGACCATAGCCACTGAATGTGCGCACATCTTCGTTGTTTGTTGCGGTCACAGCAATCATGTATTCACTTGGACATCCGGTAGGCAGATCGCCCACTAAGTCTATGTTCACATTATTGTTGGCTGTAGCACCGCAACTGAGCACGCCTTGTGCCCCCAGCGAATCGTACATGGCGCACCACAGGGGGGCATCTTCAGGCTGACCATTGTCAGTACCCCAACTGCTGTTAACAGCTACCACAAATGCTCCTTCCACTCCGTTCGTCTGATTGTAAAGTCTGCGCATGGTCAGCGGATATTCATAGGCAGCTATCACATTGTTTTCATTCACTCCACCCATTTGCACCTGCATGATTTTTACATCCCAATTCACACCTGCTATACCAGTGGTATTGTTTCCCTTCGCGCCCATCATGCTGCTGGTCTGGGTACCATGGTTGCCTCCACTTATGTCATCGTTGTCAGCGGCAGAATTCCATCCATCCACATCATCCACATACCCATTGTTGTCATCATCCAAATTATTGTCTGCAATTTCGTTTTCATTTATCCAATGGTTGGGTGCTATATCTGCTTGCGCCCATGTGGCTCCATTGGGTTCCACATTGCATATCACAATTTCATCTCCGGTGGCGGTATATCCACCGGTTGTAATATCCCATGCAAGGTCAGTATCAATATCATGATCTTCGCTTTGCACATGGTGCCACTGCTGACCAAAGAAAGGATCGTCAGGAACTACTCGCTCACTTATGATGTGGTTGGCCTGAGCTACTACAACATCAGGTTGTGCATTGATCATACGCAGCAACTCTTCCTTCGCCATTTCATTTTCATCAAAAGAAAAAAGATGGATATGCATGTACTCGCTGACACACGACACGTATTTGAATTCAGGTAAAATGCCTATCTGCTCTTGTATGCTTTTTTCGAACTCTTCAGGGCCAACTTCTGTCTGAAGTTTGATGAGTACCTCACCAAAAACTGTGGCAGCTTTTTGAGTGTATGCCAACAGGGATGAGCAAATCAGCAGAATGATGATTACAGGTTTTTTCATTGCTTTAAAAAAAAGGAATTGGAATGCGGTTCAAAATTGAGGATTGATGCTTTTACTTAGAAAAAAATCTTATACAACTATTGCTGTGCAATCCCTAATGCACATATCGCCCGCTACATTCGCGCACCATTTTCAAAAAAATGGTATAGGGCAATGACATCGAAAGAAATACGCAGAACGTTTTTAGAGTTTTTCAAATCCAAAGGACATGAAATAGTGCCCAGTGCGCCCATGGTAGTCAAGGGTGATCCGACCCTCATGTTCATCAACAGCGGAATGGCGCCATTCAAGAATTGGTTTCTTGGCAATGAACCAATAAAATGGAAACGTGTTGCGGATACACAAAAGTGTTTGCGCGTAAGTGGCAAACACAACGACTTGGAAGAAGTAGGTGTGGACACCTACCACCACACCATGTTCGAGATGTTAGGCAACTGGTCGTTTGGAGATTACTTCAAGCAAGATGCAATAGCTTGGGCCTGGGAACTGCTCACAGATGTTTATAAAATTCCAAAGGACAGATTGTATGTGACAGTATTCGAAGGTGATGCAAAAGAGAATCTGGAATTCGATCAGGAGGCCTATGACATCTGGAAGAAACGAATAGCAGAAGACAGAATACTACGTGGAAATAAGAAAGACAACTTTTGGGAAATGGGCGACCAAGGCCCGTGCGGCCCATGTTCTGAAATACATGTGGACTTGCGCAGCGATGAAGAAAGAAATAGCATCGATGGCCGCATCTTGGTGAACAATGACCATCCGCAAGTGGTAGAAATATGGAACAATGTGTTCATGCAGTTTGAACGCAAAGCAGATGGTTCGCTTGTTCCACTTGCCGCCAAACATGTGGACACAGGCATGGGCTTCGAGCGCTTGTGCATGGCGCTGCAAGGCAAGACTTCCAACTACGACACTGATGTTTTTACACCACTGATTTCTGAGATAGAAAAAATAAGCGGAAAGAAATACTCAGGTTCATTTGCAACGAATACTGTTGGATCGAAGGATGATTCTCCCCTCTCCTCCGGAGAGGGCTTGGGAGTGAGGCCTGACATCGCAATGCGCGTCATTGCAGATCACGTTCGCGCTGTATCCTTTGCCATTTGTGATGGACAGCTTCCATCAAGCGGTGGAGCGGGTTATGTAATAAGAAGAATACTGCGCAGAGCCATTCGCTATGGATATAGTTTTTTGGATATGAAAGTGCCTTTCATTTATCAATTGGTGAAAGTCCTTGCTGATGAAATGGGGGATTATTTCCCTGAAATCAGATACAATAAAACGTTAGTAGAAAAAGTGATTCGAGAAGAAGAAGAAAGTTTTTTGAGGACACTTGATAAGGGAATTGCACAACTTGATGACATCATAAAAAAAACAAGTGGTGATGTGGTTGATGGCAAAACCGCTTTTGAACTCTATGATACGTTTGGTTTCCCCATTGACCTTACCGCACTGATTGCAGGTGAAAGCAACAAACGCATTGATCAACTTGCTTTTGAAGAAGAACTACAAAAGCAAAAAGTCCGCTCACGTGCAGCAACTAAACTTGAAACAGAAGATTGGGTCACCCTCGCCACTGGAGAGGGTCAGGTCGGAGAAACAAAATTTGTTGGTTACGATTCACTTGAGACAGAATCGAAAATTCTGCGCTATAGAAAGACAAAGGCGAAGGGAATAGAGTCGTATCAAATTGTTTTGGACGTAACACCTTTCTATGCCGAAAGTGGCGGACAGGTGGGCGATCAGGGCAAGTTGATTTCTGCCAATGAGTCCATCGAGGTCGTTGATACAAGGAAGGAAGCGGGTCTTATCATTCACATCGTTGAGCAACTTCCTGAGAACATAGCAGCCACTTTTCGTGCGGTGGTGGATGGGGAACGCAGAACCGACATCACATCGAATCACAGTGCTACGCACTTAATGCACGAAGCCTTACGCGAAGTATTGGGAACACATGTCGAACAAAAAGGCTCGTTGGTTCATCCTGATTATTTGCGCTTCGACTTCTCACATTTTTCTAAAATGAGTGATGAAGAAGTGGAGCGCGTGGAGCAATTGGTGAACGAGCGCATTCGCAAAAATTTTCCTTTGGAGGAAACCCGTTCGATGAAAATTGACGATGCAAGGAAGACAGGTGCAATGATGCTGTTCGGAGAGAAGTATGGCGATGTAGTGCGTGTTATCAAATTTGGAAACAGCATTGAACTATGTGGAGGTACTCATGTTCAGAGCACGGGCGAAATAGGTCTTTTCAAAATTCAAAGTGAGGGTGCAGTGGCTGCCGGTGTTCGCAGAATTGAAGCCATATCTTCCAATGGCGCGTTCAATTTTATCAAGAACGAATTGAATACACTGAATGAAATTCGTCAGACACTGAAGTCAAAAGACATTCTGAAATCATTGAGTGATTTGCAAGCGAAGAACTCAGAATTGCAAAAGCAAATTGAAGCATTCAATAAAGAGAAAGCGCAAAGTGTGAAGAAGGAGTTGCTCGGCAAATGGGAAGTGCGAAATGGAATGAACATACTCCGCGAAAGAGTTCAACTTGATCCTTCAGTCCTAAAGGACATCGCCTTCCAACTCAAGCAGGAAAAAGAAAACGCCTTTATCGTTCTCGCTAATGAAACAGGCAACACTGTTTCATTTACGATTGCCATTTCTGATGATGTGGTGAAGGCGAAGAATCTTGATGCCGGAAAAATTATTCGAGAACAACTGAAGATGAAAGGTGGCGGACAGGCTTCTTATGCTACATCGGGTGCTACAGAGATTGGAGTGGTGGAAATGAAGTTTGCAGAAGTTGAGAAGTGTCTATAGACGATTCGGTTGTTAATGGCCAACGCCTCGATTTGTTGCAAGACTATTTTCTATCAATTGACTTGCTTGTTCCAAAGACTCTTGCGAAATTTTATCGGACCCAGTTTCGGTTTCGGTCTGAATCACATCTGATATTTGTTGTATGAAAGCTCTTTCAACATTGTGCATTATTCTTCATGTGACCCTACTATATGCACAGGAACAAAAGAAGACCAGTGAGAAACCCGTCTACGTGGGAGTCTTAGAAACTAAACCAATCTCTTGGGGAACGAACAATTATCAAGAACACGCAGATACTGTAGACAAAAGAATTGTTAGACCTATGTTCTACAAACAAGGTTCAAAGTGGTATTCCTTGCAAGAAGTAATTGGTGATACCAATATTTATCCTGACACCGCGCATTGGACAATTGCATTCGATGGCAAATCATTAGGTAAGATAACCTCCTCAAAGGCGAACCTAAAACGGCCAGAGTGCCAGTGGTGTTATCCGCGTGATGCTCATCATAATGCGAAAGAAAAAAATCTCCCTGTGATTGGAGAACCCTCAAGTTTGTATGGCAGTTGGGCATTTGAAAAAGAGCATAGACCTTTAGTCACTGTGTCAAAACCGAATTACGCTGACCCTGAGCAATGGAAACCCTTTCAGCCTGACAGCAATTATCTTGATTTAATATTCACTATCTATAAGTCATATTATTCAGAAGTTGACTCAATCAGGAGTGTTGCTATGAAATCAGATATGAGATTTCTCAAGTCATATCAGTCTGCCAATGGAAACCAACTAATTCAAGTAGTTGCGAAGCTCAGTACTGACGTTGTTGACCAAGACCCTCGCTACAGCTTGTGGATATTAAAAACCAAACATGGCGAATTGATAAACCTTACCAGAATTATTGATTACCAATTTGCGGGTGATTTTGAAGACGATGACATGTGCTATTGTACATTGATTGATGCCGGAGACTACGATTCAAACGGCCAGAGTGAAATTCTATTCAAAACTTCGCGTTACAATGGAGACGGTTACGTGATGTTCTACAACGATTTTGTGAATATGGTCGACTTCAACTGGAATTATCACTAGGTTGTTTTGGCATGCTGAACAAAACCGTTGGACACGCCCCTTCCCGTTCATGCAACAATTGGTGTTGAGTGAATAAGCTTTGAAAAGGATAAGTTTGAGGAAGAGGAGAAGTGTTTTGATTTTACATTTGCTCAAACACAAAACAAATGGCATCAACTATCCTAAAGAAAGCAAAACGTAATGCATTTCGCATCTCACCTGAATTTATCATTGATGCAAAGGGTCGGAAATTGCGCGTGGTGCTTGCTGTGAAGGATTTTGAACACCTGTTGGAATGCGCTGACGAGCTGGAAGACATCCGGCTTTATGATGAGTCAAAAGCAGTGAAGGGCAAAACTCTTACCTTAGAAGAGTACACCGTAAAACGCTTTGGAAAAAAACGTGTCTAAGTATCAGGTCATCATTCTTCCGGCAGCACAAAGGCAATTGAACAAACTGCCTGATCAAATTGCGATTGTTCTTGTTCAATCTATACAGCACTTAAGTGTAAATCCCAGGCCGGCTGGTTATATCAAACTGAAAGGACGCTCAGGTTACCGTATCAGAGAGGGCAACTACCGCATCATTTATGAAATTCATGACAGACAGGTTCGCATTGACATCGTTGCGGTGGGTGACAGAAAAGATGTTTACGATTTGTAGAAGCAATAGTTGATTCATGCGCCTCATCATCCAACGCGTCTCTTCCGCTTCAGTTGAAATTGAAAACAATCAAGTTGCTTCAATCCAGCAAGGCCTTCTTATTCTTCAGGGAGTAGAAGAGGCCGACACTGAGGAAGACGCAGATTGGCTGGCGCAGAAAGTATCCTCCATGCGCATTTTTAGTAATGAGGATGACAAAATGAACCTTGACATTAAAGAGGTGGGTGGTGATATCATCGTGGTCAGTCAATTCACTTTGCATGCTCAAACGAAGAAAGGAAATCGGCCCTCATTCATCAAAGCAGCAAGGCCGGAGCAGGCTATTCCTTTGTATGATTATTTCATTGCTCAACTCGAGATGCTGCTTGGCAAAAGCATTCAGACAGGCGATTTTGGCGCCATGATGCAAGTAAAGCTGGTCAATGATGGCCCTGTCACTATTTTTATGGACTCAAAAAGCAGGGAGTAGTTGATTGTCACATGCTACTCTGGTCTTCCAAAAAATTCAGATAACGCTTCATTAAGTTTGCACCCAATGCAAGAAAGATTAAATAAAGAACTCGATTTTCAGCCCTACAACAGCGACCGGCCTGATTTGGTAATACCTGAATACGGACGCAACATCCAGCGCATGATAGAATATGCGCTGACTTTGGAAGACCGCGAAGAGCGCAACAAATGCACCCGCGCTATACTCAGTGTAATGGGCCAGTTGGTCCCACACTTGCGCGATATTGAAGATTACAACCACAAATTGTGGGATCACTTGCACATCATCAGCGGTTTTCAACTCGAAGTGGACAGCCCATATCCCAAGCCCGATCCGCAAAACTTGGTGAGCAAGCCTCAAACTGTTCCCTATCCTCACAACGACATCAAAGTGGTACACTATGGCCACTACGTAGAAGAATTTATAGACAAGTGCTCACAGTTGGAAGAGGGCCCTGAGAAGGAAGCATTCTCGCTGGCCATAGCCAACCTGATGAAGTACAATGCACACAACTGGAATCGAAACACCGTGTATGATGATGTAATTCGCAAGGATTTGGTAAATCTCTCTAAAGGAAAAATCAAACTGGCTGACGAAACAGGTCTTAAAGAAATCAAGGACAATGGTCCAAAATTCAAGGAATATGAACCCGACACCTTCAAAAAGAAAAAGAAGAAAAAGAAAAAATTCAAACCCATGAACAAAGGCAAATATTGAAACTTACAAAGGCAGACACGCGTTTGAGAGTCTGCCTTATGGCAAAAACGCGGCAACCATGAGTAGAGAACTTGCGAGCCGCGTTTTTTCTTTTTAAGCATTTACAAGCCCTTCGGGGCTTTTTTCATTTTCCTTTGAACCTGTTTCCAATTCACCAATACTGCTACCCAAATTCTTCAATCCATGAATCTTGTTTCCAATTTTCACAATCGCCACACACAATTCATTGAATGGTTTCGCAGCGATGGCCGCCATTTTCAGATTGTTTCGCAGGTGTGCTTCTTGTGTTATGGCATAGTAGCACTTGGCTGGAATGCCGATTACATGCGCTACGCAGCCGCCTTTTCGGGTTGTGTTGCCGCGCAGTTTCTCGCTATTCGTTTTGCGGGCTATCCTGCACACAGCTTAAAGAGTGCACTCATCACATCGCTTGGCTTGTGTCTATTGCTAAAAGCAAATAGCCCTTGGCTTTTTCTTTTTGCCGCCCTGTTTGCCATAGGCCAAAAATTTCTGATTAGAATAAACGGTAAACACCTTTGGAATCCGGCCAACTTTGGTATTGTGCTCATGATAATACTCAGTGGTGATGCATGGATTTCGCCAGGGCAGTGGGGCAGTGGGGCGGTCCTGGTCTTCATCATCGGCACTGCAGGACTTGCGGTACTGTCTAACATCAGGCGGCTCGATACAGGTATCATTTTCATCATCACACTGGCCGCATTGGAGTATGCCAGGGTGGTTCTGTTTCTTGGCTGGGGTCATGATGTTTGGTTGCATAAACTCAGCAGCGGATCACTTTGGCTATTCAGCTTTTTCATGATTACAGATCCTATGACTTCGCCTTCGGCAAAAAAAGCCCGCATCATCTGGGCTATAGGTGTGGCGTGTGTTTCATTTTATCTCGCTAATTTCAAATTCATAAATGCAGCACCATTCTGGGTTCTGTTTTTCGCAACCCCAGTTACTCCATTCATTGATTATCTGGCCAAGGGCAAAACTTTCAACTGGATAAAAAGCCGAACACTCGTGACTCAGTCATAAAACATTCAATAGTTCAACAATAAAAAATTCAAACAATGAAAAAAATCATTCAACAATGGGTAGCGATGTTTGCAATCGTACTCGTTGCAAAAAGCAGTTTGGCCTTCTGTGGTTTCTATGTGGCAAAGGCAGATGCCTCCCTATTCAACAATAAAAGTGAAGTAATAATGGTGCGCGATGGCAAGCGCAATGTGATAACCATGAGCAGCGACTTCAAAGGCAACATGCGCGATTTTGCCATGGTAGTGCCAGTGCCAACTGTGCTGGCCGAAAAAGACATACGCGTGGTGAAGCGCAACATCTTTCAAACACTGAATGACTACAGTGCGCCCCGTTTGGTGGAGTATTATGACTACAATCCATGCCAGCGGTTTGAGTTGGATGCTGTGATGTTGGGTGTAGAAACCACTTCTATGCGATCTGCATCTATGGAGGAAAAGTCAGTGATGGTCACAAAAGATGATTACAAGGTAACTATAGAAGCACAATACCAAATTGGTGAATATGATATTCTGATTCTTTCTGCCAAGGAAAGCGTAGGGCTGAAATTGTGGCTTACTGATAATGGCTATAAGATTCCTCAAAAAGCAGAGGAAGTGTTGGAGCCTTACATCAAAAGCAACATGAAGTTTTTTGTAGTGAAGGTGAATCTGGAAAAGATGCCAAAGGCTGAGGAATACCTCAGTCCAATACAAATAGAATTTGAACATGATAAATTCATGTTGCCGCTTCGCCTGGGTATGGCCAACAGCCAAGGCTCGCAAGACATGATAGTGTATGCCTTCACACGTCAGGGTCGGGTGGAGTGTACCAATTACCGCACAGTGAAAATGCCTACTGACAGAAATATTCCGCTCTTCTTAAAACCTGAGTTTGGCAATTTTTACAAGTCGCTTTTCGAAAAGCAATACCTCAACGAAGGACGCAATGCTGTATTTCTTGAGTATGCATGGAATGTAAGTCCATACGTTACCGTAAAGTGTGATCCATGCGTGGGAGCACCTCCGGTAAATCAAGATTTTGTGAACGCTGGTATTTGGTGGTTGAACGATGCCAATGTGCAGCAGTCAGTCTTTTTCACACGGCTTCATGTGCGATACACTCGCGATAAGTTTCCTGCTGACCTGCAATTTCAGGTAACTCCCAATAATGAACACTATCAATGCCGCTATGTGCTTACCAACCCCGCCAATGGAGAATTTGACTGCGATGAAGGTCAGGTGTATCTCAACACACTTTATGAAAGAAGAAAGAAGGAAATAGATGAGATGTATGCACTGGCAAGCTGGAATTGGGAACAACGCAGCAAGCAATACCTGAATGAATTCGTGACCCAGATGAAGGAAAAGCCTGTGGTTGAAGAAAAGAAAGGCGATGTTTTCCCATTCGCATTTTCAACAGGCAGTTCAAACGGTCCATCAGTTTTGTTGATTCTAAGCGTCTTGTTAGTTTTTGTTATTGGTTTGTTGATGTCATTGCGCTGGCTTACGCGATTTACAAGCAGGTGACATCATCCATTGTATGGGTTATTCTAATTAATAATGCGTTGTCACAAATTGTGGCAGCGCATTTTTTTTGTAGTTGTGCTATTGCAAAAAAGAAAACGGTTGTGCGTGTGCCAACCGTTTTCAGAATAGTCAGGGGGAAGTAATTCTTCTTTGTTCCTTAACAAAATCCCTTACCCCATTTCTGTTGTTCACTAATTACTATGGTTCTTAGAACCATTAGTAAAGAACCAACCGAATTTTTTGTTGAACCACATTTCGAGTGCATTGAAAAAATTGAGAATCATTGTCTCTTACTGGTTTTCGTTAGTGTTACAAACTGGATAACTTCAAACGAATTCAATTGTTGCCCCATGTCCCTTTCATTCACATATTTTCACAATTGATAATCGGTGGTGGCTATCCTATCTGCTACACATAGGTACTCAACGCGGCTGAAAAACCCTACATGCCATCGGTACAAAAACACCGATTTATCACATCACACTGTTCACAAACCAATATCCTGATTTGCATCTTGCGCGTTGTTGAAACTGTTTTGTACATTGCGTTTCATGCCTTGCAATCCGACCCGGCTTATAGGAGAATCTTTCAGGTGATGTTCAAAAACTTCATCTGTCATTTCAAGCCACTCCTGTTTTGAAAGAGACAAAATATTCTCTCTTGGTGTGAAGCGCGGTTCTTCGTGTGGTTTCGAAAAACGATTCCACGGGCAAACATCCTGACACACATCACAACCAAAAATCCAGTTGTCCAATTTGTTTTGGTAGTCTGCGGGGATAGCATCGCGCAACTCAATTGTGAAATACGAAATACACTTGCTTCCATCTACCATATAGGGTTGAACGATGGCATCTGTCGGGCAGGCATCAATACAGGCTGTGCATGTGCCGCAATAATCTTTAATTGGAGCATCTGGTGTAAGTTCCAGATCAATTATCAACTCTGCTATGAAAAAGAAAGAACCTTGTTGTTTGTTGATCAGGTTGGTGTTTTTTCCAATCCAGCCCAAGCCGCTTTTAGCTGCCCAAGCTTTGTCCAGCACAGGCGCACTATCTACAAAAGCACGGCCATGCACATCACCAACAGTAGTCTTGATAAAAGATGAAAGCTCTTTCAATTTGTCCTTTACTACCCGGTGATAGTCTTCACCATAAGCGTATTTGGAAATTTTCGTCTCGCCCTCAACTCCTCTTCTGCCGGAGAGGGGAGAAATGCTTCTATCTGTAAAGTCTTTGTCTGAAAAATAATTGAAGAGCAATGAGATGACTGACTTGGCACCCGGCACAAGCAGCCGCGGATCGAGGCGCTTGTCAAAATGACCCGTCATGTAGTGCATCTGGCCATGCATGCTTTGGTTGAGCCAGGCCTCCAATCTATGGGCTTCCTCTTCCAAAAAATCCGCTTTGCTGATACCACAAAATGAAAAGCCCAATCGTTGAGCTTCGAGTTTGATTAGCATTTCGTTCGCAACCATTGCAGCATTTGATATTCTTAAAACAAATGCCCCGGCTTAATGCTTTTCAACTTGCCAAGATGTTTATATGCCAGCTCTGTAAGCTGCCTGCCGCGCGGTGTGCGTGTAAGGAATCCTTCCTGAATCAAAAAGGGTTCATACACCTCCTCAATAGTGCCGGCATCTTCACTTACGGCTGTAGCAATGGTGGTAAGTCCTACAGGACCGCCATTGAATTTGTCCATCAAAGTGGTCAGTATTTTATTGTCCATCTCATCAAGGCCGTGCGTGTCCACATTCAACGCATTCAATGCAAACTGTGTGATGTCTATGTTGATCACGCCATCGCCTTTTATCTGTGCAAAGTCGCGTACTCGCCTGAGCAATGCATTGGCAATACGCGGTGTGCCACGGCTTCTGCGCGCTATTTCATAAGCCGCATCGTCCATTATTTCTATGTTCAGTATCTGTGAACTACGCTGCACAATGTCTGTGAGTGTTTTTGCATCGTAGTAGGAAAGTCGTGCATTGATACCAAACCGTGCACGCAAAGGCGATGTGAGTAACCCGCTTCGGGTAGTGGCTCCAACAAGTGTGAATGGATTCAGTTTTATCTGCACACTGCGCGCGTTGGGGCCGGTGTCTATCAGCAAGTCAATGCTGTAGTCTTCCATTGCGCTGTATAGGTATTCTTCCACCACCGGGCTAAGGCGGTGTATTTCATCTATGAACAAAACATCATGTGGCTCTAAGTTGGTGAGCAGGCCAGCGAGATCAGCAGGTTTGTCGAGCACAGGGCCACTGGTAGTCTTTATGCCAACACCCATCTCGTTGCTCACGATATAAGCGAGCGTTGTTTTTCCCAAGCCGGGCGGGCCGTGCAGCAACACATGGTCAAGTGCTTCTTCGCGCAGTCTTGCGGCCTTCACAAATACTTCTATGTTGTCAAGCACTTGTCTTTGGCCCGTGAAGTCATCAAAAGTTTTTGGTCTGAGCACGCGCTCGATGTCCTTGTCAGTGCCTCGTTCGGCTTCTTCTCTTATGTTGAAATCTTCGTTGCTCATAGCTGCTTATTGGAAGTTTGAAAATCCATCTGCACAAATATTCATGCAAACAGCTGGCTTACTCACTTTATTTCTTGAAAATGAAATATACTGTCAGCACAAGTCCGGCAATGCCATAAAGACTATACCCGAATATGAGTTGTATTCAATTGTAAATACGTTACAACCTGGCCTTCAATCCTTGTCAAAAAAGTAATTCACATGACAATTGTTTTTGTAAACTAAGAAGTAAAATTGTTGTCCGTCTTTTTTTTGATTACCCGAACAATGGCAGAACGCGCTATTATCCACATGGATCTCGACACCTTCTTCGTGTCCTGCGAGCGGCTGCTCGATTCGCGGTTGAATCATAAACCTATTCTTATAGGCGGCACCAGCGACAGAGGTGTGGTGGCTTCATGCAGCTACGAAGCGCGCGCATTTGGTGTGCACAGTGCCATGCCCATGAAACTCGCGCGGCAGCTTTGTCCCGAGGCCATCATCATAAAAGGCAACAGCGGCACGTATATGAAGAAGAGCGAAGAGGTAACGGAAATCATTCGCGAAACAGTTCCACTGTATGAGAAAACTTCGGTAGATGAATTCTACTGCGACCTCAGTGGCATGGACAAATTTTTTGGTTGCTACAAATTCGGTCACGAGTTGCGCGATCGCATCAGGCGCGAAACAGGGCTGCCCATTTCGTTCGGCCTGTCGCAAAACAAAACCGTGAGCAAAGTGGCCACGGGCGAAGCCAAGCCCGACAACGAAATGAAAATTGAATCAGGCGAGGAGAAATTTTTTCTCGCTCCGCTTTCGATAAAAAAAATTCCGATGGTGGGCGATAAGACTTACCAGACACTACGCAACATGGGTGTGCAAAAAATCCGCACTGTGCAGGAAATGCCGGTGGAGCTGATGGAAAATGCCTTTGGTGAAAACGGAATTTCAATCTGGAAAAAAGCAAACGGTATTGACAATTCTCCTGTGATTCCATACCAGGAGAGAAAATCCATTTCCACCGAAAGAACATTCGACCGCGATACGATTGATGTGGTGAAACTGCGCGGAATTATTCTCGCTATGGCTGAGAATCTTGCATTTCAATTGCGCAGAGGAGAAAAACTCACTTCGTGTGTGACGATGAAAGTTCGTTACTCCGATTTTCAAACAGAAACTTTGCAGAGCCGCATTCCATACACATCAGCCGACCACATTCTTATTCCAAAGATGCTTGAATTGTTTGAAAAACTTTACCACCGAAGAATGCTTGTCCGATTGATTGGTGTGAAGTACAGCCACATTGTGAGTGGCGGCTACCAAATCAATTTGTTTGATGATACAGAAGAGCGAATCAACCTCTACCAGGCCATGGACAAAATGCGAACACGCTACAATGACGACCGCATTGTGATGACTGCTGCCGGTATGGATGCGAAGAGCATTGGAAGGTGGAATCCTTTTAATGGTGAAGCGCCACCGCTGCTGGCTAATCGGAGGGCGTGAGTGAAGCCATAGAATAGCAACGCAGAACAAGCGAACAATAGAACATGCGAACAATCGAAGTTGGCGAAGTGCTTCATTCGAGAATTGGAATAGCAAGGCAGAACAGCGAACAATAGAACATGCGAACAATCGAAGTAAAAAACTAGGAGTAACATGAAGGAAAAAAATAATCTTGAAGACAGACTGGTTGATTTTGCGGTTATGGTTATTGATTATGTAGAGACACTTCCAAAGAATTTAGTTACAACTCATTTGGGTAAGCAACTCTTGCGCTCAGGAACCGCCCCCGCCTTGAACTATGGTGAAGCTCAAAGCGCAGAGTCGAGGGAAGACTTCATTCATAAAATGAAGATATGCCTGAAGGAACTTCGAGAGTCAAGAATTTCATTGCGAATACTTGGAAGAAAAAAATATCTGCCTATAGCGCGAACCAAGATTGTTTTTGATGAATGCAATGAGTTGATTTCAATTTTTGTGACCAGCGTTCAAACCGCTGGAAAAAACAAACCTAACGGATGACCTCTCCCATCACTTCGATTGTTCGCATGTTCTATTGTTCGCTTGTTCATACTTGCAATTAGCGGTGCTCAACAACCACTCATATTTCTCTTTAAGATTCGGAACCATAGAACCGAAGGAGTTGCTGCTGCTCGCAAAGGAGAAGGGACATGATTGTATTGCCCTCACCGACATCAACTGCACTGCGGGAGTGATTGACTTTTGCCGCCTTGCACCGCGACACAACATCAAGCCTGTGGTGGGGGTTGATTTCAGAAATGGTGCGCAGCAGCATTATGTAGCTATCGCAAAAAACATTGAGGGCTTCCGCGAAATCAACGAACATCTTTCACACCATCAGCACAATGAAATTCCTTTTGAAAAACGCGCACCGGAGTTTGAGAATTGTTTTGTGGTGTATCCTCTTGAACAATTAAACATTGAAAGATTAAACATTAAAAGATTGAAGGACGAAGGGTCGAATCTTCAATCTTTTAATCTTTCAATTTTTAATTTTCAATTATCGAAGAATGAATTCATCGGTATCCATCCGCGCGACCTCGGCAAGCTTCGATTCAGCGAATGGAAAGATTTTCCGGAGAAATTGGTGGTGCTCAACACTGCCACGTTTCGCAACAAGCGCGACTTCAATGCACACCGATTGTTGCGCGCCATTGACAACAACACGCTGCTGAGTAAACTTCCAAAAAGTGAAGAAGGAAATCCAAATGATGTGATGTTGAGTGCGGATGATTTAGAAAAGGCGTTTGAAGAATTTCCTCACATCATCGAAAACACAAAACGACTTCTTGCACAATGCGAAATTGATTTTGAATTTGAAGCGAAGGAACACAAGAACCAGTTGAACTATGGAAGCAGCGCTGAGGAAGACAATGTGCTGCTTGAAAAATTGTGTGCTGAAGGTTTGAAGTATCGCTATCCGTATGCGGACGAAATTGTGCAGGCGCGGTTGAAGAAAGAACTCGAAGTGATTCGTCAGCAGCAATTCGTTTCGTACTTCCTTATCAATTGGGACATTGTGAACTACGCGCGTAGCAAAAATTATTTCTACGTAGGGCGCGGCAGCGGAGCCAACAGCATTGTGGCTTATCTGCTTCGCATTACCGATGTGGACCCGCTCGAACTGGATTTGTATTTCGAACGTTTCATCAATTTGTTCAGAAAAAATCCGCCTGACTTCGACATAGATTTTTCGTGGATGGACAGGGATGATGTGACGCGCTACATCTTCGAACGGTTCGAGAATGTTGCGTTGCAGGGTGCGTTCAACACGTTTCAATACAGCGCAGTGGTGCGCGAGTTGGCAAAAGTTTTTGGTCTTCCCAAAAGCGATATTGATATGCTGAGCGATGGAAAATTCCAGGAGTCGCAATTGGATTCCATGCACAAACTTGTGTTGCAATATGCCAGTTACCTGCACGATTTTCCGAACTACATCAGCGTGCATTCGTGCGGAATTCTCATCACCGAAAAACCGATTCATTATTACGGAGCCACCTTCATGCCACCCAAAGGTTTTCGCACTACGCACTTCGACATGCACCAGGCCGAGGACATTCACATCAACAAACTCGACATCCTTTCGCAACGTGGTTTGGCGAAAATTAAAGACGCCATTGACATCATCAAACAAAACACGGGCGATGAGGTGGACATTCACGATGTGGCGCGTTTCAAAAGAGACAAAGAGTGCAATCGTTTGTTGAGTGAAGCGACCGCCATCGGATGTTTTTATGTAGAGTCGCCCGCCATGCGCATGTTGCTGAAAAAATTACAGACACATTCTTACCTCGGTCTTGTGGCCGCGAGTTCAGTGATTCGTCCGGGTGTGGCTTCATCGGGTATGATGCGTGCTTACATCATGCGCGAAAGAATTCCTGAAAAGAGAAGCGATGCCCCAAAACCACTTTTGGATTTGATGCCTGATACGTATGGCGTAATGGTGTATCAGGAAGATGTAATAAAAGTGGCGCACGAATTTGCCGGACTCGATTTGGGCGAAGCCGATGTGCTGCGCAGAGGCATGAGTGGAAAATTTCGCGGACGCGAAGAGTTTGCAAAAGCACAGGAAAAATTTATCAGTGGCGCAATTGCAAATGGTCATTCAAATGCGTTGGTGCTCGATGTGTGGCGACAAGTTGAAAGTTTTGCTGGCTACGCATTTGCCAAAGGCCACAGCGCGAGTTATGCGGTGGAGAGTTATCAATGTCTTTTCCTCAAAGCCTACTATCCGCTGGAGTACATGGTGGCCTGTATAAACAACTACGGAGGATTTTATCGCACAGAAATTTATGTACACGAAGCGCGCATGTTCGGAGCGGAAATTCATGCGCCATGTGTCAACACATCCAATCATGGCGCAGTGATTCATGGAAAAATTATCACGCTCGGTTTGGAGATGATTAAAGAATTGGAACACGGAACACGCGAACGGATTCTTGCTGCGCGTGAACGAAGTGGTACGTTCAACACACTTGATGAATTTTTATCGCGTGTAGAAATTTCACTCGAACAAAGTTTGCTTCTCGCGCGAATTGGTGCGTTGCGATTCACCTCACTCAGCAAAAAGGAAATGATGTGGCAATTGCATTTCCGTTATGGAAAAACCAAAATGACCAAAACAGAACAGCGACTTTTTGAAACCGCGAAACCAAATGCAACATTGCCGAAACTCGAACACCATTGGCTGGAAGATGCTTATGATGAGTTGGAGTTGATTGGGTTTCCGTTGTGTAATCCGTTTGACCTCGCCTCACCCCCAGCCCCTCTCCAAAAGGAGAGGGGAGAAGCCTCATCCGCCCTGTGGTCCGAATCATCTTCGGACCCTTCTCCAGTGGAGAAGGACGCAAGCGATAGTTCTTCGAAACAAGTTCGTTTTGACGAAAGCGAAATTTCTGTGCCGAACGAATTTGTCCCAGCACCGACCCTTCTCAAAGGGAAGGGAGAAATGCGTGAAATTGTCGCAAAAGATTTTCCTAAATACATCGGAAAGGAAATTACCACGGTGGGTTATCTCACCACGTTGAAGCCCACGCGAACTTCGAAAGGCGAAAGCATGTACTTCGGAACTTTCCTGGACCGCGAAGGACAGTTTATTGATACGGTTCATTTCCCGGAAGCGGCAAAAATGTATCGCGTTTCTGGTTGGGGATTGTTTCTGCTTCGCGGAAAAGTGACCGAAGAATTTGACGCCATCAACATTGAAGTCAATTATGTAGAGCGATTGAAATTGATGGGCGACCCACGGCTGGAAGACACGCCAAGTCATCCTGCTTTGATGAGAAAAAATAATGGCGGGGACAGGTGGATAAATCGGCTTTCTGAACATGAAAACCCTTGAAATTACACTTCACTTTTTATCCAGTATTTTCTCTTTGAGTGTCTTACTCACTGCCTCTGTCATAGTTTGCACATGCAGCTTTTCATAGATTTTTTTGATGTGCGAGCGCACCGTTTCAAACCCGATATTGAGTTTATCGGCAATCATCTTGTATGAAAGACCTTCTACAAGATGCGAGAGCACTTCCCTTTCTCTTACAGTCAGGTCGTATTCTGCATATGTGTGCGGGGTGTCTTCCTGAAAGTGAAACATCACTTTCCGCGCTATGCTTGGCGACATAGGCGCGCCACCGGCATGGACATCCTTTATTGCTTCAAGCAGTTTGTGAGGCGGTGAACTCTTCAGCATATAGCCAAAAGCACCGCTGCGCAGCGAGGTGAATACACGCTCAGTATCGTCAAACACAGTGAGCATGATGATGGGAAGTTCAGGAAATTTCTTGTGGATGTCGCCCACCGCATCAATGCCGTTTCTGCCGGGCATATCTATGTCCATCAGCACCACATCGGGTTTGGTTATCGCTATTAGTTCTTCTGCACTGTCGGTATTTTCGTAAGCTCCGCACAATGCAAAATCATGGTCAGTAACAAACAACAACGAGAGCGATTCTCTGATGTGCTTGTTGTCATCGAATACAATTACTTGGATGGGCATGGAACAAATTTCGGTTGACTATGATACATGGCAACTCCCCAAAAAAGGGGAACTATACTACAAGGTAATGTTGATCAGTGTTCCATTGTCAGATGATGAAATAGCAATTCTGGCTTTGATCTCATCCGCCCGTACCTGCATATTTTTTAGCCCATTGCCTTTGCCCATACGCCTACTCACCTCGAAGCCGTGGCCATTGTCTTGCAACGTCATCATCACTTTGGCAGTTTTTGTTTTGAGCAGTTTCACTGTCAGCATATCGCAGCCTGAGTACTTGCAACTGTTGTATAAAGCTTCTTTAAAAATGAGGAAAAGATTTTTTCTTTCTGTCATAGATAATTTGAATGTGTTCAATTCCATGTCGCAATGAAAGTCCATCCGCATATTGTTAGCCGCTGCAAGGTCTGTTGCAAAACTTTTCATACGCTCAATCACATGACTGAATGAATCGTTGTCAGGATTTACAGCCCACACTATGTCATGCATGTTCTCAATCATCTCACGAGAGGTGCTCCCCATTTTCTCCAGCACCTGCATGGTGCTCTTCTCGTCTTTGTTAACAAGCCTGCGTTTAGCTGTTTCGCTGAAGAAGGAGATACTGCCCAACGCACTGCCTATATCATCATGCAAGTCGCGGGCAATTTTGTTGCGCACTTTCTCCAGTTTTAGTTTTTGTATTTGCCTGAATCGTAACACTGCTGCAAGCATTGCTGCTGCAACTAGAACAAGCAATGCAATGAACCACCAACGCAAGTAGAAAGGTGCCCTGATGGTGAACGAATATGACGCAACATTGCTGTCAACTATTCCATCACTGTTGTAGGCCCTCACCTTGAAGGTGTATTGACCAAATGGAAGTTTGTTATAGGCTACATAGTTTACAGTGGAGTTGCTGCGCCACATTTCATCCAGTCCCTCCAGCATGTATTCGAAGGTGCAGTTCTCAGCATTGTTGAAACAAAGCGATGTGAAAAAAAAGGTGATGAAATTTTTTTCAAACGGCAGCACCAGATTATTTGACATCAGCAATGAATCTTCAAACATATCCATCACTTTCATATGTGTGATTTTTGTTTGTGGCAATTCATCATTTGCCTTTGATTGCTTTGGATTTAGTCTGATGAAGAAGCCATTGCCACCAGCATATATGATTCCACTGCTGTCAGCGTAAAGAGCACGACTCAGGCCTGCCGCGGGTATTCCATCACGCTCATCATAGCGCTGCCATTTGCTCGCACTGGGTTGGTATGAGAAGAGCGCACCATTGGCACTCATCCACAAAGTGCCCTTATGGTCTTGCACCAAAGCACGGATGGAAAGAGGCGAATTTGGAACGGGTGTATACCACTGCGAACTCTTTGTGGCATCGAATTGAAGTAAGCCACTGCCTTGCGTTGCAAGCCAATATTTTCCTTTTGCATATTCTATCATACCCGTGATGTCTTTGGAATAGTTTGGATCGCTGTAAGAGCGTGACAACAGATGCAGGATAGCAGGAGTGGTATCCCATGGTATGATGACCTCTGACTGATCAACATTGGCTAAATTTTCGAAACGCGACACTCCGGTGAGTGACCCGAAGAACCATAAGCTCTGGTCGCTATCTGTGTAAAATCCTTTTACCAGATTATCCATTTCACCATCAGCCACCACATAACTCAAAGCCCAGTCGTTGATTTCAGGTAACAACAGTAAAGTGCCATGTCCATAGGCATTGGCTAGCTGAAAATATTGCTTTTGCCACTTATAGCTTGTTATGGCATTCACTTGCGTGGATGGAATTGCGTTGATGTCAAAATTGATTTTTGCTTTGTAAGGTCTATGGAATCGACCAGTAGCTGGATTCCATTGCAATACGGATTCATTAGTGCCTATAACCAAATTTCCATTCTCATCCGTAAAGATTTCATGTACTTCCGGCTGGTCGCCATTCTGCAACAGGATGGTTGAGAGTCCTTGTTCATCCAGGCGCAACAACCCGCCTGTGTTACCTATCAGTAAACCTTCCTGGTGCTGATTAAATCGCGTTACCGTGTGGTTCGGATCAGTTAACCAAGTGATATCAAATTTTACGTTGAGCGGATTATAAACGTGCAGTCCGGCATCAGTGCCGATCCAAGTGCGGTTATGCGCATCAGTGTGCGAACAATAGATTCGATTGCCGTTGAGCCTTGCAGTTTCTCGATCTGATATGTTGAGTTGTGTTCCCTTTCTATTCAACACATCGTATTGCCATACTTCGCCACTTTTCATACAGAGCCAAAGCAAATCGCTGCTTACTTCTGTAATGGAAATGATCTCATCACCAGAGTAGTTGATTGCACCATTTGATTTGAAGTCAATGTGCTCCACTTCTTTGCTCTCGTTATTTTGTTTGTGTAAATAGTCATCCCAGCACCCCATCCAAATGTTGCCTTTACTATCCTTGAAGAATGTACGCACTGTATGAGCCGGGAATGGAAAGTCCAGTGGAAGTTTCATGCAGGCCATACTATCAGAAAGCAGTGTGCATATTCCTTGGCCGGTCATTGATGTTCTAATGTATTGGTCTTGCAAAATCAAATCATAGGCAGCAAGCAGGTTGGCACTTTGGACTAAATGGAATGTGTCCAGATTTTCATTGCTTAAGTAGACTCCTTTATCAGTCGCCACCACCAGCCTGCCTTTCTGATCATACTCCAGTGAATGCACAAATCGCACACCATCCGGTGAGTATTGCGAGATCAACTTAGGCGAAAAGACTGCTCCTGTTTTTTTATTGAGATGACAAATGCCGCCATCACGAGTGGCAATCCACAGGCCGTCTGCTTTATCTTCTATCACATCGGTAATTACATTTCCACAGAGGCTTTTCGGATTGCCTTCTTCCTTGCGATATGCAAAAAATTCTTCTCCGTCAAAACGGTTGAGACCTTCATTGGTGCCTATCCACATGTAGCCTTCGCGATCGAAGAGGAGACATCGAATATTGTTATCGGACAAACCATCTGCAATGCCATAGTGCTGAAATGAAATGACCTCCTGCTGCGCAATACACCGAACTGATAAGAGCCCAACGAAGAATGAAAGGAGCACAACGCGCATGGTCCGAAAGTAAAATATTATTCAAACAATGCGGGCCGGTCAATATTGACCAGCCCGCACATCATTAATTCAATATGGCTTTTGTTTCTGTTCTTTTCTAATCCACTGTTACCATACGCTGCGCTGCAAAACTTCCCTTGGATGTTTGTAGCCTTACAACGTATTGACCGGACGGTAAATCGCGCAAATCAAGGCGAATGCTTTCACCCAGGGTAGCACTTACACGCTGTTCATGAACTAATGCCCCTGTGTTATCATAAACCAACAGCTTAGATTTTTGCAACGCAGACGATGGCAGTATGTTGAACTCCCCGTTGTTCGGATTTGGATAAACGCTGAACACTGCAAGCGGTGTTTTGAATTCCTCAATACCGGTGGTAATTTCTACTTCTGCAATGGGTTCTTTCACTTCACCATTACCGAGTGAGTCCACCGCTTCGCAATACAAACCATATACTATGCTTGGCTCTCCTATCAATTCAACGTTGCCACCTGATGATGTAGTGAAAAGTTCAAAATCTCCACCGTTGTAGCTGATGAAAATATTGTAGCGTGCAATGCCACAGCCGTCATCCGTACCATTCATCTGAATGCTGATATTGGTGTTGTCAACCAGCGATGCAGTGAGGAAACTCGTGGGGGCTTCATCGTCCACAGTGTTCGTCCATGTATTTGTAGTGATGGGTTCGTTTAAATCGAAATAGATGGTGGCCTCGCTGTTCATCTCCGTGCCGCTTTCCAAATCGGTGCGAGGACTTACTGAATAGTAAACAGTGCCTTCGCCTTCAGGCGAAATCATATTAGGCGGAAGGAAGCCATCAAAATCGGGAAGCGATTCTGTAAGTGTATCGAGTGTGGTAAGTATCCAGCGTATCACTCCTGTTTCATCATTGAAGTCACCATTAAGTCTGACTTTGTATGGAACATTTTCTACCGGATAAAAATCAAGTGCAAACTCATGGCGGCCTCGTGGCACACGAATGCTGTGTCCAGCCACCATCACATCGGCAAACTCAAACGTTGTTGCATCAAACACATTGAGGTCGAGCGTATCGCGCACTTCCACCACTTGAGCAGCGGCAGTTGCTTCGGGCAGATTTTCGAAACTCACTCCGAAGAATTGTTTGTCTTTGCTGCGCACATATTGTTCTTCACCCACACCCACCGGACCATAGATTACGTTGGGGTCAAATGAGAAAGCAAAAACGATGTGCTTCGTTTTCATTTCAAATGGATATAAGTAACTGGGCCATGGATAAAGCTGTCCGGGAAATAGTTGCA
>JBJXFP010000027.1:0-19982 GCA_046155615.1 Flavobacteriales bacterium
TTTCGGTTTGAAAATTTCTACCTTCATTTTGGCAAACTCTGCCCGCTTCATTCTGCGAATCAGCTCTTCTGTTTTTCCAGAAAACATAGAGCCGCAGATGACTTCAATCCATCCTTGTCTTCTACCGCGATTTACTGTGTTTTCGAGAAACATGCTTTGTGTGAGTTTGAAGGAGGCAAATAAACAGGTTGAAATAGGCTATTCGGCAATTTGACATACTTCATACATCGCTGATTCAACGGTCACTCCCTTTGCAAACTCATCTTTTGCAAATTGCAAACTGTCGTTGTTACGTTTACCGCCCTAAAATCAAGACTTAGCATGGGACGGATATTCCAAACAAGAAAGGCTACGATAATGGCTCGCAATGACAAGAATGCGAAAGCCTTTACACGAATCGGAAAAGACATAGCCATGGCTGTAAAAGCTGGTGGCCCTGACCCAGACAACAATCCTCGGTTGCGCCAGATAATAGCCAATGCGAAAGGCGTAAACATGCCAAAGGCGAATGTGGAAGCTGCCATCAAGCGCGCCAGTGATAAAGACACTAGCAACTATGATGAGGTGGTCTATGAAGGTTATGGCCCTTATGGTGTAGCTATTTTGATTGAAACCGCGACAGACAATCCAACACGCACGGTGGCCAACCTTCGGGTGTTCTTCAGCAGAGGAGGCGGGGCACTTGGCAACAGCGGATCTCTTGCTTTTATTTTTACAAGAAAGGGTGTTTTCAGATTGGCAAAGGAAAATGTGCCCAACCCCGAAGAGTTAGAGCTGGAGCTGATTGATGCAGGACTTGAAAGCATGGAGATAGAGGAAAATGAAGTGATTCTTTACTGCGCATTTGCTGACTTTGGCACCATGGCCAAGGCTCTGGAAGAAAAGAACATCACAGTGACTAAGGCCGAACTTGAGCGAATTCCAAATTCATTTGCACCGGAGCTTACCGAAGAACAGATTGATGAAATACTGGAACTTGTAGAGAAGATTGAAGGCGATGATGACGTCCAGGCTGTGTACCACAACATGAGTTGAAAAGGAAACTGTCAGAAATGACCATATTGGTTTGACTGCAGTTTTGCACCTGTGTTTGCTTTAACACCACTTAACACATGGCCATCAAATAACTGAAGCAAGGTTTGGTTATCCCGCACCCCTCACGGTATTGATTACCGAAGGACAAATCTTCCAAATCAACAATCAAAACAAACCAAAACCAATGAGTCAGGATCAAACCATTACTCCACTTGAACGCACCCAGCGTTGGCTTCGCGAATCTCTCACTGTCAAACTTTTTATCATCGGATTCATCATTTTGTTGTTGCTGATACCGCTTGCATTTGTACATGATCTGGTGCGCGAACGCGAGGAGCGGCAACGCGAAGCAGAGCATGAAGTAGCCAACACATGGGGCACAGAACAAACCTTTACCGGTCCCTTTCTTACCATTCCATACTACGAGTCACACACCCTGGGTAATGGACTGCGCGAGGTAAATAATTTTCCCACCTTCGCACACTTTCTGCCTGATGTGCTGGATGTGAATACCGAGCTGCAAACAGAAATACGCTCGCGTGGCATTTTTGATGTGGTAGTGTACACAGCTATTGTAAAAATGACCGGTAGCTTTTCAAAACCAGATATGCAGTCATTTACTCCTTACGAAACCGTTTGGAACAATGCACAACTGCAACTGGGATTGAGCGATTTGCGCAACCTTGCGGATCTACCCCAAGTGCAATTTGGCAATGAAAGTCTTAGCCTTCAACCCGGCCTGAACAATGAAGATTTAGCGGAATCAGGTTTGGCTGCGCCAGTCATATTCAGTGAATCGGATGACAAGATAAACTTCAGCATCACCCTGCGTGTGCGCGGAAGCCGAAGCATACAATTGATTCCGCTTGGTAAAGAAACTACTGCACATATCAGTGGCAATTGGGGTTCACCAAGTTTTCAAGGTTCGTATTTGCCGGAGAAAAAGGACATAACCCAGAAGGACTTTAGTGCGAACTGGAAACTGCTTTATATGAATCGCCCGTATCCGCAGCAGTTTGCAGGCGACCGTGATGAGGTGAGAGCATCAGCCTTTGGTGTGGATCTGAAACTACCCATCACCGACTATCAGAAGAATGAACGATCTGCGAAATATGCAGTGCTGATCATCGCACTCACATTCATAGTGTTCTTCTTTGTACAGGTTTTGCACAAGGTGCGCATACACGGCATACAATTCATGCTGGCCGGTCTCGCTTTGTGTTTGTTCTATGTGCTGTTGTTGTCGTTCACGGAACATGTAGGTTTCAATATGGCCTACTTCATTGCCGGTCTGCTCACCATAGGCCTCATTACACTTTATATCAAAGCGATTTTTAAAAATAGCAGACTCACTGTGATCAATTTTCTACTGCTCACCATTGTATATGGTTTTGTCTTCGTCATTATCCAATTGGAAGAATATGCACTGCTGGTTGGCAGCCTTGGCCTCTTTCTGGTGCTGGCGGTGACTATGTATTTGTCAAGAAACATAACGTGGAGTGAACAGATGAAATCAAAGGAATAGTTGATATAGCCATTCACAAATGTTCAAACGAAAATGCCCGCACAATGGGTTGCGGGCATTTTCTTTACCACATGAAAAGTTTTGTTTTCATCTCTGTATTCATGTTAATGTGCAGTGCCCTTATGCAGGCACAGAGCAACAGGCTGAATGATGTGGGAAGGAAAATTTTGTTGCACAAGGCAGAAGATGGTGGTTACGAGTTGCGCAATTGCTTTACACTCTTCAGTAAGGAGCAAAACGAAAATCCGAGGCTTGTGGCCATCGCGTTGGATGCTACTCTTGGTATGCTCGGTGTTCACAGGCTCTATCTGGGTACCGATTTGAAAGTGCCCATTCTATATACGATCACTGCAGGTGGCGGTTGTGTCCTTTGGCTTGTGGATTTGGGATTACTTATTTTTTCTAAAGACATAGAGAAGTATTACAACAATCCTAGAATATTTATGTGGACAGTTGACTAAAGCTAATCGTATTTACTTCCAATCCTTACAGGCCTTTTAAATCCGAAGTAGCCGCCAAGTGCCCAACTCCTTTCAAAGAATGAAATCTTTTGAGAGGCCCTGCTGTCTTTAGGCAATTCAAGCACAATATCTGGCATATTGCACCTGCCAGCCTGAGCATTTATCTGCAAGAAAAAATGTGGCGTGAACTCGATGCGCGCTCCAGCCAACACACTACCACCATAGCCCGCGAAGTGTGGCTTGTTGCGATTGCGCTCACCGAAAAATGTAAAGTCCGTCCATGGCATCATGGCGCCAACACTCAACGCTCCGTTCATACAAGCCACCACTTTGCCGTTGGCTGATTGCCAGAAGGGCAGACGCTGCTCTAAGGCAAAGCGTATGTAATTGAAACCATCGCTGTGGTGGTAATCCATGAAGGCTGGCGAATATTTGATGTAGTCATGATTGAATTGACCTGTGTACTCGGGTTGGTGATATTGCTCTTCATCTATATAACCTGATATGCGCAAAGTCTGGTTGGTGATGAGGCGATACTTCATGTGATCCCAGCCTGCTGATATAGCCGTGTTCTTTCTGAAATAGTATCCAATGCGAAAATTGAACTGTGGTATGGTGAGCTGCGTTGGATTGAGATAGACAGCGGGATCAAACTTCTCAGGCATATCAACTGCCCGTGCCTGCTCCAATGTAAAGTCGTATCCTGCGCCTTTAAAGTTAATGTCGCTGGCGTTGTAGTATGCTCTGTTGTAACCCCAGGTAATGAAGAAGCGGTTCTCTTTGTTGTTTTGCACGACCACTTCTGATTGTGATAAGCATACGTTGGCTGCAAGCACAACAAGCAACGAAAGCAAGAAGCGGAGTTTCATTTTTCTGAAATAAATTGTGAGCCAAAAGTAGAAGCACCATGAGTGAAAGCACCAAAGCTAAAGGCGATAAAGGCGAAGAGGAGGCCGCAGAATACCTGCGCAGTATGGGTTACGACATACTCGAAATGCGATGGAAGTTTGAACGATACGATTTGGATCTGGTGGCTGTAAACAAAACACATATTGTATTTGTAGAGGTGAAAACGCGCTACAGCGATGTATATGGTGAACCCTGGGAGGCAGTGAATAAAGCAAAACGCAAAAACATTTGCCGCAGTGCTGATGCATATATCCAGCAGCATGGTATAGCGATGGAACCGCGTTTTGATATTGTAAGCATTATCAAGATTGGCAACAAGAGCACGCTGCAGCACATTGAAGAGGCCTTCTGGCCACAGGCTTAGAATGGAACTACTTTCGCGTCCCATTCAATCCAAATACACAAGCATCATGGCAGGTCGTTCAAGCAAACCTTCGCGGGGGAGCAAAAAATCTTTTTCCAAAAGCAAAGCAGGCACCGGTAGTAACAAATACACACCAGGCTCAGCCAAATACGCTAAGCCCCGAGCTGAAAAACCTGAGCGTGACGGTGACAAACGCAATGAAAAGAAGTCGGATTTGAAAGAGAAGAAGGTATTGCGTGGAAGCCGTGGTGCAGGAAGGGCAGAACCCACATTCAAAACACGTGAAGAGAGCACTACAAAAAAGACAAGACCACCTAAATGGCCCAAAAAGGAATTTGGCGACAAGCCAACATTGTCAGGAGGACCGAAGAAGGAATATGGAGCAAAACCTCCATTCAACAAAGGACTTAAGCGCGAGTATGGCGACAAACCTTCTCACCACACAGGGCCTAAGAAATATGGCAGCGATAGAACTGCCGGTGGAGTGAAAAAAACCTATAGGAGATCAGTCAAAGAGAAAACCAATTGGGAAGGACAAGGAGAAAAGGACGGCACTATGAGGCTGAATAAATTTCTTTCTAACGCAGGCATAGCCAGTCGCAGAGATGCTGATGAGCTGATAAAATTGGGATTGGTGAAAGTGAATGGAGTAGCAGTAACTGAGCTCGGCCTAAAAGTGGATCCTCGCAAGGACACCGTCCTTTTTGAAGACCGTAGCTTGAAACCTGAACGACTTCAATATGTGCTTTTGAATAAGCCGAAAGATTTCATAACCACTATGGATGATGAGAAGGGAAGAAACACCGTGATGACCCTGGTGGAAAGTGCCTGCAAGGAGCGCATCTATCCGGTAGGCCGCTTAGACAGAAACACCACGGGTCTGCTTCTTTTCACCAATGACGGTGAACTGGCCAAGCGGCTTACTCATCCCAGATATGGCATCTCCAAACTATATCACATTGAACTTACCAGTAAAGTGAATGGGAAGCACTTAGATGAAATACGCGAAGGGGTGAAACTTGAAGACGGATTCATAAAAGCTGATGAAATCAGTTTTGTAAATGATGATCCCTACAACGTAGGTATCAGAATACACTCAGGAAAGAATCGTATTGTGCGCAGGATATTCGAACACTATGGCTACACGGTGAAAAAATTGGACCGCGTAATATTTGCAGGACTCACCAAGAAGGACTTGCCGCGTGGTCGTTACCGTCACCTCACGGAGAATGAAGTCAATTTTCTGAGGATGATTCGTTGAAACGCTCGCGGTACTCATCACCCAACGGTTGAAATATTTCTGAATACACCGCAGAATTGGCCTCATCAGGCCAATTCATTTGCCATCACTATGAACGAGATGATAGAACGACCTGCCTCCAATCTGGCTGAAGACTGGATGTTTCTGGTTTTTCTCTTTTGTACCGCCACACTGGCTTATACACGCAGCAGTTATCCGGCCCGCATATCAAGACTATGGAATAGCATGTGGAATGTGCGCATCATGCGGCAGGCCATACGCGAGGAACCGAATACACCACGCGCCAATCTGCTTTTCAATGTGTCATTTTACCTACTTGCTTCGCTCATTGTTTTTCTTACCCTCAAGCGATATGGTATTGGAATACTTGGCACCAGTGGCAGCCTGATGTACGTATTACTGCTGACGTGCCTGGTGGTTGCTTATGCAGTGAAGTCGGTCGGCATCCGTGTGGTTCAGATGCTGGGACATGGCGACTTCGGACTTACTGAGTATGAGTACAACATCTTTCTGATGAATCGCGGTCTCAGTCTTTTTTTGCTTCCGGTGGCCGCATTGTTGGCCTATCTGCCCCTACAGATGCTCGGTTATTTCTTTGTGGCAGCCGCATTCATATTTGCGCTCATGGTGGTTTATCGCATGGTGCGTGGCTTGCTGAATGCGGCATCGCAAAGCCTGCCTGTCTTCTACATCTTTTTCTACATTTGCACGCTCGAAATTTTACCAATGGTGGTATGCGTGAAAGCATTGAGTCACTGAGAAATCAGAGAATACGCCAGCTCGATAACTGACTTGCAACAACCGCCCTGCCAGACACTACCCTTTCCCTCCATTTACGCTCCTTCATACTCACAACGCGCTTATGCCAGAGAAGATAAAAACGATACTCATTACCCAGCAAGCACCTGCCACTACTGATAAAAATCCATACAGCGATCTGGCCAAAAAGTATAAGCTGAAGATTGACTACCGCCCTTTCATACATGTAGAGGGTGTGGCTGGGCTTGACTTCCGGCAGGAGCGTGTTGAGTTGCTTGATCACGGGGCTGTCATTTTCACCAGTCGCAATGCTGTGGATCATTATTTCAGAATTGCTAAGGAGATGCGCACCAGTATTCCGGAGTCCATGAAATACTTCTGCATGTCTGAAGCTATCGCATATTACCTTCAGACCTACATACAGTTTCGCAAGCGCAAAATATTTTTCGGACATAGCACCTTCCAGGAACTGATGAGCCAGATAAAAAAACATGGTGCTGAAAAATTCCTCTTGCCTTGTTCAGACATTCTAAAGCCAAGCATACCTGATACACTGAGAAAGGAGAAAATAAAATTTACAAAAGCGGTGATGTATAAAACGGTAGCCAGCAACCTGAGCGATCTGGCTGATGTGAAGTATGACATGCTTGTGTTCTTTTCGCCTGCTGACATTGAATCGCTTTACAAGAACTTTCCCAAATTCAAACAAGACACTACGCGCATTGCCGTGTTTGGCCCTACTACAGCCAAAGCTGTGGAGGATGCCAAACTGCGTATCGATGTGATGGCACCCACGCCCAAAGCACCAAGTATGAGCATGGCACTGGAACACTACATCACGGGGAAGTAGGCCATTCGATATGCTGAAAAATAGAACCAAGACCTTTGCTCTTGAAGGAGCAAGGAGTTGAAAAATTCAGGAAGTGCAGCAATATGTTTTATCAAACACACAATGCACTCGAAAAAAGGCAGTTGATCAGAAATCAACTTGTAGCTTGGCTCTGATACCGTACCTCACAATATCGGGATGGTCTAAGTAACTGAGGCGCCAGATGAAATCAACGCGCAATACTTTGAAAATATTCTCAACACCTATGGCTGCCTCTACAAAAGGCTTTGTAAGAGTGTAGATGTCAGGTTGGCCATCGTAATTGAAATCGCGCGAGAGGATGAGATCGTTTTTCGGATCATAACCACCCACCACTGCTTTTGCACTGGCCACTTCGCGCCACTTCAGCCTGCGCATCAGCGGAATTTTGTTCAGCACCAATCCTTCGGCATGGTAGGTCATCCAAACGCTGGCCCACTCATCGCTCACAAATTCGAAAAAATTCATGGTATTGTAGCTGCTCTCATCATAGAAAAATGTTTCGTTGCCCTGATGCATCATCAGCAGGGGATAAGGCAGGTTGCCAAATATTTTGCCTGCCTCCACCTGTGCTTTGATGTATCCAAATGGGCCGAAGCGCAATCTATCTGAAATACGCAGCACTAATTTCTGATAGTCAAATTCATTGCCCAGCAGATTGGGTATGCTTTGATGGAACTGCACCTCAATGGTTGGATATTTTGTACCAAGGCTGATGCGTTCAAACTCGCCATACACAAATTTTTCTTTGTATGCAAAACGTGTATAAAGGCTAACCTCGCTGGTGATGAGGTAGCTCACCTGCTGCTGATTGGTAAGCTCCGGCTCGAAGCGCACGTATCTGTAATTGCTGCCTGCGGGTTTCAGCACACGGTGTGTAAAGATGAGTCTGTTGCTAAATCCGTAAAGCCATTCACGCTCTATGTTGGCGGATAGTTCGGTTACATCAGTCAGCTTGTTAGCCGGATTTCTGCGGAACAGACTACTCAGCACATTGTCCTGCCGGAATGCACCTGCGGCCTGACCCAGTTGCTCCATGTCGCGCTTGGCATTGGCTGCTACACTCATGCGTGGATTTTTATTCAACACATACAAGAAGCCTCCGCCATACTTGAAGCGCTCATCGCGCAGGCCATATGCGCAGTAGCCTTCGAGCATCAGTTTTTTACTGAAGTCGTTGCTGGTGCGGCCACAAAGTCTGAAACGATTGCCTTCAATAGGATTGAAACTATACATGGTGTAGTAAGGCCCGAATTCGAAATCACCAACTACTTTGTAGCCATTCACAAACAGGTTAATGATGTCTGCAACGGTTTTGAACTGCGGTAAATTTTTCAGCGTGTCCACCATGTGATAAATGCGCTGCTCGTTGGCCGTAAGCTCTACATGCCTGGCTTTGTCCCAATAGCTGTCATCAAAATCTGAGGCATCCTCATTCACTATCACATCACTGAATCCATCGAAGAAAACGTTGTCGCGGGCCTTGTTGATCACAAAGTGATTGTAGGTGGTAGTCTTACGGCCATACATACCCATTTTTCGCTCGGTGATGTTGAGGTCCACCACCATGTCTTCGCGGGTACACATCCACACTTCTTTGTCCACCTCGTTGTAGTCCTGACTAAATGTGAGTGTCTTCACCCAGTTGATGTTGGCGCCTTCGGCAATGGTGCCGTCCACATGCTTCACGGCATAGGTGGTGTCGTTTATCCACATTTCGCCATAGAAGAGCAGCTCCGATTTTCTGCGTGGGAAAAATTGCAACAGGTAGCACCACTTGCCTTCTACCCAGGCGCTGTCCACCAGATCGTAGTCATAAAAGCCGAGGCAATAACTACTGATGGGGCTGGTGAAACTCTTGCCGAATACAATGATTTCGTTGTCGTACACATTGGTGGCTGAGTACATATCGCCAAGAAATTGGTTGATGCTTTCATTCTCCACACCGCTCACCTTGGTAGCCTTTACTATTTCTTTCTTGTGCCTGGGGTCGCGGGTGTAGTAGTAGTCACTCAGGCTTTCTGTCATGAACACAGGCAGGTATGGCTTGTTGCCAGAGGTGTCCACACCTTCAAAAATGAAATCGAAGGGTTTGAAAATTTTGCGATCCTGAAATTTTTCACTGATATTGTTCAGGTCAAATTCTACTTTGTTGTACACTTCATATTCGTAGGCATCAAGCTTCTCGCGGTTGTTTATCTTTTTGTTGCGGAGCACTTTTTTCACAAGTGCTATGGCTGGATTGGGGCCATCATCTGGAGTTATTATTACTTCTGTTCCCACATCTTTTACCTCGTTCAGTTCAAAGTTTACTACGGTGCTCACGCCTTGTTTCACCTTCACTGTTTTGGTTTCGTAACCGAGATAGAACACACGAAGTGAATCGCTGCTGTAGTAAGTCTCCAGTTCGTAGGTGCCGTCTATTTCAGTTTGTGTTCCGCTTTTTGTATCCACAAACATGATGGTGGCAAAGGCGAGCGGTTCACGGGTTTTGGCATCTATCACAGCACCCTTCACGGTGGTTTTTTGCGCGAAAGCACTTAGGCAGCACAAGAAACAAATGAATAGAAAGAGTAGTTTTTTCCCCTGCATGATGAGCAAGCGAAGAAAGGGAAAAAGACGTCTGGTATTTTGAACCATGAACAACAAATAATTCAACAATGTCTTGATGGTTTCAACGGCAGAGCGAAAGAAGTGTTGTGGTTAGTGTGAAGATTGGTAAGTGTCAAGATTGTCGTTGCAGTCAGCAGGGTAGATACCTTTTTTCATATTGTCCCACCTTTTTCGAACCTCCGGATTGTTTGGGTTGGCCATTACAGCTTTCAGTGCATCACGATAGCAAGGTTGCTCATGGTAGATGATGTCAGCAAAGGTGGTGGCGGGTGTAAATCTGAACAGTAAACCAAATGCAAACAGAATGGATGCTCTGCGAAAAAAATTTCTCTTCAGTGCAAATGGCTGTTTTCTGAGTAGAATGAAAATGAGCAAGGCTGCAATGGCGGTTACGACCAATCCCATGTTCAAGATGGAATGTGAGTGAGACCAGAACTGCCACTTGAACATGAGGCCAACACACAAAATAGCCAACGCCAGTCCGGCCAGTACCGCAAGCACCGTGGACGCGGCAGTGATGTTCACATAAGCTTGTTTTTTGAACAAGTGCCTGGCTTTGATGTTTTGCAAAAGAGCAAAAGCAAAAGGGTAATAGAGGATAGCCAGACTGCTCATGCCAACCACTACCATAAGATTCGCAAATGGCCATTCCATTTTTTTGAATAGAACGCCAGTAAAGACAAACAACAAATAGAAGACCTCTAACTTTTTCATAAGATGAATAGATGGGCTATAGTAAATGAAAAGCCCCGGAAATATTGCCGGGGCTGATAATTTATTGACGGACAAATTGTATTGAACAGTATTGTCTGCGCTCTTATCCACACAATTCAAAACATGACAAGGGTCTTCATTGGAAGTCTGCCATTCATATCATTGATTGTTTTTCCATTGCTTGTGGGCCTCCAAACCACACTTGAGCCAATCCACATATTCCTTTTCTCTGTCCTCGTACTGCTTTATCGGATTCAGTATGGTGCTGTCTGTGGCAATGATGGCATACATGGGTTGAGAGTTGTTTTCAAAAGTTTGTGTTTGCAGGGTTGACCATTTGTTGCCTACCGTTTTTATTTCTTTCTTTCTGCCGTCTTTGGTTTGATATACAAATTGCTCGCGTACAGGCAACTCTACTTTTTCATCAACATAGAGTGAGACCATAACAAATTCATTAGCAAGCAATGCCTTCACTTGTTCCTTAGGCCACATCTGGTCTTCCATTTTTCTGCAATTGACACAAGCCCAACCGGTGAAGTCGAGGAACAAAGGTTTGCCTTCTGCCTTGGCTACTTCCATAGCTTCTGCAATGTCTTTGTATATGCGAAACTCTTCTTCGTAATGGTAGAAGCTATAAAACTTTGGAGGTGGAAATCCGCTGAGAAAATCGAATCGATTGTAAGCACTTGCTGGCAACAAGCCGGGCACTAGGCGCATTGTGAATAGAATAACAGCAATAGTGACAACAAGTTTGAATCCCTTCAATTTAGTGGTGGAGCGATAGCCTGTTTTGAAAGTAAATCGTTTCAACAAATACAACGACCAAAGAGCCCCAATCACTATCCAAACTGCGAAGAAAACTTCGCGCTTGATAAAGCCCCATTGCTCTACCAAATCGGAGTTAGAAAGAAACTTCAGGGCAAATGCAAGTTCTAAAAAGCCAAGTGATACTTTGAAATCTTGAAGCCACCCGCCCGATTTGGGAAGTTTCTTGAGCAAACTTGGAAAGGCTGCAAATATTCCAAACGGCAAACCAAGGGATAATCCAAAACCAGCCATGGCTGCTGTCACTTTAGCCGCAGGCAGCGAGAGTTCCAATCCTATAAAGTGAACTACGCCCTGAATATCATCGCCACTATAGATGCTACCGATAACAGTGCCCAGAATGGGGCCTGTGCAAGAGAAGGAAACAATGGCCAGGGTAAGTGCCATGAAAAAGATGCCTATGCCACCGCTCAAATTGGAAGCACTGTCCACCTTGTTGGCCAATCCACTGGGCAGTGTAATCTCGAAATAGCCAAAGAATGAAATGGCAAAAACGATGAAGATGATAAAGAAGGCGAGGTTCAGCCACACATTGGTAGCAATAGAATTGAGTACTTCTGGGTCCACATTTTTGGAAAGATGAAACGGAAGCGAAAGAATGAGATAGATGAGAAAAATGAAGAAGCCATAAGTGATAGCTCTGCGCCTGCCATTGCTGCCTTGCGCGCCTTTGGTGAAGTAGGATACTGTGAGAGGAATCATCGGGAACACACATGGTGTGAGCAATGCAAGCAGCCCACCTATGAGTCCGAAAATGAAGATGGCCCACAGGCTGTGTTTCTTTTTATCCTCGCCACAGTTGTTCAACGGTTCGTTAGGATCCTCAGGCCAGTCGAAGGGATCGTTAACCACTGAGCTGGCGGTGGCGTTGGCCAACGGATCGTAAGTAGCGCCCACACCACTGCGTGTATTTATCTTAAAATTTTCGCTGAAAGGCGTGCACACCTCGCGGCACACCATGCCTTTCAGTTCGCCCGTTATCTCAGTCACGCTGGCATCGGCTATGCTGATGCGCTGGCGAAACTCTGCACTGCCTTCTAAGGTGTACACATCAGTACCAAAGTCCTTGTCATAGGCTTTGTGTGCATCAGGTTTTTCTATGATGGAACCAGCGGGCTGCCACTTGCTGTTGGCATCCGTTTTTATTTCGGTAGGCATTGGCCCCTCACTCAGATGTACTGCTGAGTAAATGTGATAGCCGGGTTGAACTTTTGCGGTGGCCACTATGTCGAACTCCGTTTCCGATATTTTTTGTGAAGCGAAAGTCCACGAGAGTGGAATGGACAGTGCATCGCCTGTGCTTGCCGTGTCGCTGGCTATAGGCACTTCCTTTAGCTCAGTCGGCTTCGCGCCTAAAGGTGTCACCACCACTTCAAAATTTTCCGGATCGGGAAAGGTGCAGCGCTCATCGTTGCATGCCATGTATTGCAGCACGCCCTTCACACTGAATGGCTCTTTGCTCACCAGCCTTATTTTCTGACGGAACACCGCAGCGTTTTCAAAATAGTTCAGGGCCATTTCGAAGTTCGGATCCACATGTGTGATGTATTTGCCCTCAGTTACTTTTCCTGCAAGTTTGAAATCTTTTGATGCTGTCAACTCCAGCGTAGTGGGGATGGGGCCGATGGCGTCTTCCTTGTCTGAGAGTTTAGTGGCATACACATGCCAGCCCGCCTCTATGGTAGCAGTAGCTACTATCTCTGCTTCGGTAGCACTGATGGTGTTTGCCACAAAAGTCCACTTTACTGGATCGAATATTTGTGCATTCGCACATAGTGCTCCCAAAACAAAGGCTGCACTCAAAAGGAATTTTGTAAACTTCATGTATGTATTCAAGAACGGGATTGGAAAGGCCAAATGTACTTGGCTGTGCTGAAATGGTTACCGACCATCGGGGCTTGGCATTGGAGTTTCAACAAGACTGCTGCTAGGCACATCAGTAGCAGCAGCAGGGAATTTTACTTGATAGAAATGGAATCCTCTGTTCGGCAGAAATTCCAATCGTTTACAATAATTCACACATTGGTGAGTTATCCCTTCATAATTCCAAAACCAACAACAGCATGAAGCCCAAAACAATTATTGCTTCTGCTGCCGTTGCTACTCTGTGTACAGTTTATCTCGTTAGGCTGAGCAATCAGGTAACAAAGCAAGCCAGTGCTTTACCTGCCATTTCCACAGCCAATACCTACAACCAGCCGGTGCAGGCCAGTGCTCCGGTTTCTGAAGTGAATGCATTGCAACTTGACGATGCACTCAAAAGCCTCAAGACAAAAAAAAGTATAGTGAACATTGACAACAGCCAACCCTGTCAGGTATATGGCGAGGAAGGCACGGTGCTCTATTTACCACCGCAAATTTTCTGTACTGCTGATGGCCAGCCATACACAGGCACCGTGCGCATAGAATTGGACGAGTGTTATGAAGTGGGTGATATGTTAGCAGCCAACCTGAGCACAACCAGTGACGGGCGTTTGCTTGAAACAGCAGGCATGGTAAACATCAAAGCAACGGGAAATGGTGAAAGATTGCAATTGCGCGATGGAGCTCAGTACAATATTTATTTTCCTAAAAATGAAGAGCAACAAAACGATTTCCAACTCTTCTATGGCGAGTGGCTTGCCGGTGATGTGATAAACTGGAAACTGGACACTGAAACCCAACCACTGCCCGAAACAGAAATTTCTACTTATGATGTAAAGGAAAAAAGCATAGTGCGAAACCTGCGCTACGATGGCAATGAACAAGCCCAGACAAGCATGGCCAAGCTAAACTTTGACCCTTACACCGATGGCGACTACTTAGGCGAAGAATGGTGGAGCGAAGGGGAAATGTGGGAAGAGGAAACTGTAGAATTCGAACCTGAGCAAGGTCAGCGTAAGTTGAAGGAAGATGACAACTGCTACCTGCACATTGCCAAATCCTATCTGCGAAGAGGAACCAAGGTGAGCGAAATGGATTTCTTCAATTGGCAACTTACCAATGGGCAGACATTGAACCAGTGGTTTGTTTCCAACTTCAATCCTGACATTGGTATGCTCGAAGATTATTGCCTGAACAAGTTGCGCACACAGATCACTTTTCAAGTGGACTCATCAGGCGCTTTCAAGAGTTATTACATCGGGCACACAAGCAATACCGTAGAGTACGACCGTGTACTGGCCGATTTCCTCAGCACCATGCCGCCACTCGACTTAGACCAACTGATGCCCACATATACTTTTGATCATGCCTGCATGCTCACTTTCGGAACTGCGGCAGGCAGCAGTCAGGATGGCTTTGTGCAGCAGTTCAAGGCAAAACATCCGGGTAAGCCCGATGAACAACTCAGCAATGTGGAGACTGCCACACTCGACTACTTCGTGTACAGCAGCAGCGAACTGGGCTGGATCAATTGCGACCGCTTTTATGAAGATGGCCCACGTGTGGACTATACAGTAAATACCAATAGCGAAGATTGCATCATGAGCATGGTTTTCACCGACATCAACAGTGTGCTGAAAGGCGCACCGGAAGGTGGCCATGTGGTGTTCACTGATATACCCGCCAACCGCCCCGTGAAGCTTGTTGCAATACGCACCGATGGTAAAAAAGCGGAGATGAGTGTGGTGGCCAGCAATACATCTAAGCGCACAGCCGACATGAAAGAATACAAACCGGCAAGCATCAATGCCATTCAAAAGGAATTTTCGAAATAGTGTGCAGATCAGGCATACATAAACAAGTCTTGTAAATATCCATTCGTAGCGAAAGCCTAAGCATGCAGTCATGTATGCGAGGGCTTTTGCTTTTTTAATGGGACCTCCAAAAATCAAACATGCTGCGTTACGCTCATTTTTCAAAAGCCTCATTTACGCTTAGTAAACTCCGGTTTTGAAAAATGAGCAAGCCTTGCCTGAGCGGTTTTTATAGGTTCCCTTATTTCTCCAAAGAAAAAGGCTGCCCATCAATAGGTGCAGCCTCTTTCGCTATTTGTGGGGGTTGGTTTACTTTCTCAAAGCCTTTGGCTCAAATAGGCGAACACACAATTCATAGTTGTTGTTACTCTTCACCACATCCAATTCCACCGAAGGATATTGGTCGCGCTCTGCGGCTGAGGTGCTGATGTAACCATACACGATACTCTGCGTGCCATCCTGATTTTTTATAGTAGTGCGTTTGTACTGCCATTCAGGCAGCATGGTATTGAGCGATTTTTCCAAATCAGCCATCATGCTTTTGCTGTCGGCTTCAGCAGTGTGGGTTTTCGTTATCGTCATTTCATTCACCTTGCGTTCTTTGTTGTATGCAAGACTGCATTTGTCAAATCCGCTTACACTGTTGGTGTATGTCCATTCGCCTTTTTCATTTTTCAATTTGACAAGACCCTCGAAACTCTGCGAATAAGTGTATTTGAAAAAATCGTAAAACTCCATTTGCTCGGCTGTGTTGAATGACAGCATGGCAAAGGCTGATGCAATAAAGATGGTGATGATGTACTTCATGTTTTCTGAGAATTTATTGAGGGCTTAAACCGAAGAGTTCGGTTTAAGGTTACGTTTATTCAAGTTTGCTGGTTGGAAAAAGACAAGTTTGCAGTTTGCAAAAAGTAAGTTTGCAAACTATAAAGGGCGGTGTGCACCCTTTGCAAATTCTCTCTTTGCAAACTGCAAACGTTAGACTATGGCATCTTGGGTGTGTACTGATTTTTAAAGAAAGGCTCAAAAAGTTTGATGCGCACCTGATGCTCTGTGCCACTCATATAAACACCCATCTCTATGGAAGGGCGCTTTTGTTTGTCGGCCATTTTTCCTGAGTTGAAATCGTAAATTGTTTTCATGTAGCCCACCACATCGGCATCGTAAGTCTGGCTGCGCACATAGTCGCCTGCGGGCAGCAGCGCGGCTATCTGAGTTTCCCAGTCAGCCAACGACTTTTTAGCGGCAGCTTCGTCAGTGCCAGCATTGGCAGTAAGGGTGAGTGCAAGCACACCAAGACTTTCATCCGTTGCTATCACAACAGAGTTGAATTCAGCAAAGGCAACAGTGCAGACATGACCACTAGTGGTTGCCGTGCCCTTCAAGC
Organism: Flavobacteriales bacterium; assembly: GCA_046155615.1. GTDB lineage: Bacteria > Bacteroidota > Bacteroidia > Flavobacteriales_D > Sanyastnellaceae > JANNVZ01. The sequence continues at coordinate 16,399 of JBJXFP010000027.1, forward strand.
TCTCAAGACCTTTGATGCTTTGAAGAAAAACTTGCTGGAAGTTTTGTTTGAACGTCTCGGTAATGAAAGAAATAAGGCTGACAGCCAAAACACAAACAAAAAGAAAACGCTTGAATGATTTCATGTGAGAACTTTTAGAAAACAAACTTAGTGAGCATTGGGAGTGGCTACTTCATAGAGGTTCCTTTGGAACAAACTCACAACATACTTTTTGCGAAAGCCAAACAGCCCTGCCATCATCTCAGTCAGCTTGCGTCAATGTTTGCAGGTGCATTATCCTGTACTTTTCTCAGCCTAAAAATCACTTCCAATGAACAAGTTCCTACTTCTTCCATTCGCGATGATCATCAGCTCCGTTGTGCAGGCGCAAACACCCACATGGAGCGACCCCATTGCACAGATAGTGTATGACAATTGCACCAAGTGTCATCGCCCGGGGCAATTGGGTCCATTTTCACTTACCAACTATGTAGAGGCCTCGAGCGATGCAGACGAACTTGCCGAAGCCGTGCTGGCAGGAGAAATGCCCCCGTGGCCAGCCAACCCCGACTACCGCCACTTTGCCTACGAGCAGGTGCTTTCTGCGGAAGAAATAGAAGCCATAGTGCAGTGGGCTGAAGCAGGTGCACCATCGGGCGACCTGGAGCTGGCACCCGATCCGCCTGTGTTTCCTGTTGGTTCGCAATTGGAGACAATAGACCTCACTTTGCAAATTGAACCATACACCTTGCAATCCAATTATGATGAATACCGCTGGTTTGCCATAGAGAACCCTTTTGACGAAACCATCTATATAAATACCATAGAGGTGATACCGGGCTTGCCGGAGTTAGTGCACCACGCAGACATTTCATACGATGAGGGTTCGCAGTCCATCAACTTTGACAATGCCGATCCGCTGTCGGGTTTCAACAACGACACAGGCTATCCCAACTATGACTATTACATGAATGCATGGATGGCCGGTGGCAACGTGGTGCGCTACCCTGACAATTGGGGCATAGAAGTGCCACCCGGTTCACACTTTGTTTTCGAGATTCATTACGGCCCCGGTGGACAAGGGCAAACTGATAGCACGAAAATGAATCTCCAGTTTGTTACTGATCCGGACAATGTGCGCCCTGTGCAGCCGCTGTGGCTACTGAGTGGCCCCAGCTCGGGAAATCTTTTTTTACCGGCTAATGAAGTGACTTGGTTTACACAGCAGAGCAGTACGATATGGTCAGAAAAATCAATGATTGCCATCTGCCCGCATCAGCATATGCTGGGCGATACCTACAAGGTGTGGATGGAAACAGCCGAAGGTGATTCCATTCCGCTTGTGGATATTCCCCAATGGGATTTTCACTGGCAGATGTATTACTACTTCATCTATCCGCAATACATACCGGAAGGCGCGGTAGTGAAGTCCATTGCTTCATTTGACAATACGGTGAACAATGAGGACAATCCGAACAACCCACCGCAAAATGTGTGGGGAGGGCCGACCACCACCAGTGAGATGCTGATGGTGTTTGCCATATGGAGCAACTACCAGCCCGGTGATGAGGAAATACTGATGGACAGCACCTATGTGCCGGAGGGTATCACTGCTATGGTAAATCCATTGCAGATTAGCCTGTATCCTAATCCTGCAGTCTCACATGTGTATATCAGCACTGTTGGAAAGAACATGGCGGGCGCTGCTATAGAATGCAGCAACATGATGGGGCAAACTGTAATGACTTCCACATTTGATGGAGGAGTAATGCGCCTTGACCTGGAGGCTCTGCCGGCTGGCCCTTATGTGGTAACCATGAAAAAGAACAACGACCTGTGGCGCGGGCGTGTGTTGAAGCAATAATGACGTGTTTTCAACTGTTGGCTTCCACATTTTAATCTTTTGACCGGGTTGTGCAATTGGCCTCGTCTATCTTATAAAACCAATACTTGCTTGCAGTATCACAAAAGCATTTCAGCCAATGTTTTTCGGCATGGCGATGAGGCGAATTTTCAAGATATTCTTGAAATTGCTATTTCTCACAAAAATCTTTCAGCTTGTCCAGTGCTTTTGGATAGTTCTCGTTCATATAGTCTACAAATTCTTCAGTGGTGTCTAAGTCAACAGTAACGGTGGTAGTCCCCTTGTTTTCTTCGAAGCTATAGTTTTCTAATCCGTTGGCCCATTTTTCCACTTCCGGTCCTTCTGTAATTTCCTTGCCAGCTGTAACAAGACCATAATGTTGAATGGAAACAAACCGGTTGGGAATGATTTCAGCTATCCTGGAAACCATGCCCCCCTTTTCTCCTTTCTCATCTACTCCAACAAACAACATTTTGCTGCCCTTCTCCCAGCTTCCTTCATAGGAAGATGTCGGGTTAAACATGGAAGTCCATTGCTCATAAGTGGATTTACTGCTGATGCCAAGCATAATATTATAAACCTTGGTCACTGGTGCATTGATGCTTACTTTGAATTGTAACTTTTTCATACTATTAATATTTGTTTGAATTAATCTTTCGGGTTGTCTGTTTTTACAACGGTTCGGTGGTTTGCGATGCCGGGCTGCCACATGGTGGCCCCTTCGGGGCAAGCCCTCAAAAGTATGGGTCACGGTCTAAGCGCAGCGTAGCCCGCGACATTGGGGGTTATGCTTCGCTGATAAAGTTCATCACCACCCTGTTAAACTCAACCGGTGAGTCAAGATGTAACCAATGTGTTGGTGCTTCTATGCTTACCAGTTTTGCATCGGGTAAGGTCCGCGCAAGATTTTTACAGATATAGGCAAACCAATTAGGTGACTTATCACTTTCCAGCAACAAAGTTTTCACTTTCATTTTTCTCATGCTCTCTATTGTCAATGGATAAGCAAATGCCGTTTTGCTTTCTGCTGCAAAAGTTTTAATATTATCGTCAAGCCCCTGAAGCATTACAGGATTTAGTTCGTCAAGTGTTACGGGGTGTCCGATTATTCCGTTTGCAAAGGAGAGTTTCGCCTTTTCAATCTTGTTATTTGACAAGTGTTTCCGGGTTGGTTTTATTCCCCTGATTCCTGTCCGCATAAACGAAGTGGCCGCAGCAAAGTCCTTAAACAGCAATGGGATTAATTTCAGGGGGTTGAATGCCTTTGTCATGAGGAATGGAAACACCGTTGGTTCCTCCAGAATTAACTTGTCAATCAAGTGCGGGTACTTCTCAGCAAAAGCCAAAGCAACATAACCCCCGAAAGAATGACCAACCAAACTAAATTTATCCAATTGGAGATGATCAACCAATTGTTTTATGTCGTCAACATTTTCATCAACAGTGCTGCTGCCACCGTTTTGGTACTTGCCTGGAAACTGAAACCGCCTGCTAACGGAAATTGCTCTGAAGTGCTTTGAGAACTCGTCAATCTGTTGCAGCCATGCACGGTAATCGCCATTAGAACCGGGAACAAAAACCACTGCTTTGCCCTGTCCCTTGTCCAGCCAGCTAAGATTTACTCCGTTGAACCGTTCTGTTGTGATATTGTCCACTTCTTTGATTTTTTGGTTGGTAAATATGTCCATTTCTTTCCGTCAGGTTCAAGCTAAGCACGGCCGCTAAATAATGACCGCTAACG
>JBJXFP010000031.1:0-9330 GCA_046155615.1 Flavobacteriales bacterium
TCTGAGCGCAGCGGAGACTTGTGTGTTTCATGCATCGCGTCTTTGACTTGATAAGCCCCAACACCCGATTGCATCTCGTGCGGGCTATGCGACCAGACTGTGTCTGGTCAAAACATGCAATAGCATATGCTTGTGCTTGACGCAACCAGTCGTCCTCATCACACCAGTTTGAGCGCAGCGGAAACTCCACATAGTGGCGGGTGTGTGGACTATGCCAGTCCCTAATCGAGCAATTCATAGCGCAACGGTGACTTACCGATGGGACTGGATGTTTTAACCATGTGTTCTCATTGGGCCACATCACTCGCGAATCATGAGGTGTTGTCCCCTAATCATCTAACATACACCAGGGCCAACTCAGAACAACCTGATTTGCTGAACATGTTTAGGATGAAAAGTTCCAATAATGACAAATGGATTGGGAGCCTTCATTGCATGAAACTTCAACGTGGTGCCTAAGAAAAAGTGCAAATCTTTAGTCTTGGAAAAATCATCAAAGTATTTTTTGCGAACGTCTTCTACTGTTTTTGCCTCATCTCCTTCATGCCGCATCAGGCAATTCCAATAGAGGGCACCCACTTCCCAATCCTCATTCATTAGCTTGCGTTTCTTCCCTTCATCATCCTCAAAAACATAAGAGAATTTGTAAGGGAGCTTTCGCACTACTTCAGTTGGGTTCCCCTTCGATTCTTCAAAAAGATTGTATTGTTTCATTGACTCCTGCCTTTTCTTTTTCCATTCTCGCTCTTCTTCAGGTTCAGCTAAGAAGTCGAGAATCTTAGTGGGCTTAAAAACCGCGAGCGAGGTAGTAATCGATTTTTCCTTTGCTTCCTCAATCAATTGCGACATACTCGTGTACACTTTTTGTAGCACTATCTTTCTTCGTTCATGCCAGTCCTCACCATCCGCTTTTATTTCGCCTATTATCTCAATAGGAGTATCGTGGGAAACAGGACGATAACTTTCCGGTCGAAAGTCCTTCTCATTCTTTACTAGATCCACTTCTATCCACTCGTATTTGCTGTATTGTTCACTATAGGATCGTTTGCGAAACTGAATCGGATAAATTCGAATCCATCTGCCATCTTCTAGAAAACCTGCCGTGCAGACTAGTTCATCATACTTGGTTGAAAGTGTAGGATACGTTTTCACAGCAATCAAAACACGTGTGAGGGCCATCGGGTCAAATGTGTTTCAGTTCGTACTTCCAGTCAGGAAGTTTTGTGATAGCTTCTGCAAGATGTGTGCGATGGCATTGACAAATATTGGCCTCGAAACAAGTAAGTGCAATGTGCAGCTTAGTTTTCAGCAACTCAAGTATGCGCTGCTGTGATGTGGTTGTTTTTGAAAGATTAGTGTTGCGGTAGTTGGCAAACAGATTATCGTAGTCCTGTTGCGTATTTAACGATTTCCGCTTGTCAGATTCAATACCCAACTCCGGAATGTGCAAGTATTCTATATGCAGGCTGTTGCAATAATTGATAAGGCTTGTTTTGGAAAACCCAAACTTCATACTGAGTGGATTTCTGCGCACGTCCACCAATACTTTTATATCGTTCTTAACGAGCTTGTTCAGATAAGCCTCAAGCGAAACACCCTCATATCCGATAGTAAATAGGATGATGTCCTGTGAATGGGGCACAGCAGACTTTACCGCTGCAAGTTGTACATCATTTAGCAAACCGGGGGCTGCCTCGCTATTGATTGCGTAATATGGGTAGTTGGTGTAGGTGAACTTCATCAAAGCCTGTTCGCTCATCTTTCCGAAAGTCTCGAGCACATCAGTCACAATCTTTTTGTCGTTGACTGAAAGTGTTCCGAAATAGTCAGTTTTTGATTGGAGTTGATATGACTTCGTTTCGTCTGAAATCAAACCATGACCAATCATAGCCACTATGTCGGCATGAGCGGAAAACGAATAGCTGCCAAAACGATATGGAACAAATTCATATTCGGGTTTTTGCTGGCGCAAACTTGTTAGCAGCAGCAGTTTTTGCAGCGCTATTTTGTTCAATGAGCCGTCACTCAATTGCAATAACGAAAGAATAATTTTACGCCTGTAGAACATCTTGGCAAAGATGCGGATTCTTATCAAATGTAAAACTGATGATTGTGAACGAATCGAGCGTTGAAAAGATAGGTACCCCCATCACCTGAGATTGCATCTCGTGCAGGCTATGCGACCAGACGGTCTGGTCAAAACATGCAATAGCATACACTCACTACACTTTGGCAGATTCCACGTTTACTTCACACACAAACCACCACACCGTGGAATGACTCGTGGTATGGAAGGGCACAATCACCCTCTTACGTCACGGTCATTCCAACCGTGCGTAGGCCAAGCGCGACAGCAGAGGGTGGAATCAGAAGGAACACTACTCCAGCAGTCATTATTCGCTGAACACACTGCACTCATGCAGCGTGATAACAATACACCTATAACAAGGGAAGTAGCGAGCACATAAAGTTCCACCCTTCCTTTCATTTCTCAAAGAATCTTTTCACTCCACAGGACTTAAAAAAATTCTCAAGCGCATTCCATTTCTCGTCATTAAAGTCCAGTTGGATGGTACCGCAATCAATGTAAGTCCTGTATTCGTAACATTCGAAACACAGTTCTATTTCGCAGGCACTGTTGCCTGTATGCAGATGGATGGCATGATGCGGATTGTAACAATCAAAACGAGTTTGCAGTCTTGAGCGAATGGGTCGCAGTAAAAGTTCAGCCAGTGTTTCTATTTGTTTCCTACTCAGTTTTTTTCTCTCCTGGCTGTTATTCTCGAAGTCTTCTTTGATGGTGATGTTGCCATAGTTGTCTGTTTCCTCGCGCAATACATTCCCCACAAAACTGGTGATGATGACAGAGTCAGCCTCTATAATAAAATTGCTTTCAACCCTTACTTCTTCGGTTGGCTTTACAATATTTGACACCGTATCCGGAGCACCGGGTGTGATGTCTTCTTGAATAGAGTCAATGACAACTGATGCGTTGTTTTGAACTGCCGATGGCTGCCGATTACAGGCACAAAATAGAATTGACATAAGGAAGATAAAACAAGACTTCCGCATGGCAACAATGTTACAACTCGAAAGGGCAGAACATGCTGCAACACAAAAAAACAGACCTGTCCGAACACCACCACCGCAGTCATGTTATGCTTTACGCACAGCACTTTGGCAGATTCCATCCCTGCTGTATAGCAGGGTCCTTCACACAAACCAACACACCGTGGAATGTCTCGTGGGTGAGTAAAGGCGCAATCACCCCATACGGTCACAGTCATTCCAACCGTGCGCAGGCCAAGTGCGATAGCAAAGGGTGGAATCTGTGGGAACCATAAACAAGTCACTGTACATCTCGTCACTCCCCAAACCTCAGCCCGCGAATCTTCCCTTCCATATTCAGTTCGGTTATCACCTGCATGGTTTGGCCATCGGGCATAGTAAAGTGAAACTCTATTTCATTGCCTGCTTGCAGCAATTCCAAGAACGTTGCTCCGGTCAGGTCTTTCTTCAGCATATCAAACATTCCTGTGTGTTCTGCCAGCGGCATGCTTTGCAATAAGCCCGGACCTAAGTTGTCCTGCACAAAGGTTTCAGTTGTGCCGGTGTATTTGCCTGTTGCAAAACCAATGAGCGCACTGATGGTCTTTGTGTTGAATTGTTTTTCCACTTCATCTACAGTAGTTGGCTTCGGATTATAGCTTTTTATTTCAGGCTCGTATCCGGGTATCAGCATCATGCGGCCAAGCTCCCAGGCTACATCCTGCTGGCCGCGTTTGCTGGCATTGCTTTGTAAAAACACGAATGTGTTCTCGTCCTCGTAGTTCAGATAATCAGCAAAGAAGATTCCGTTGCCACCATTGTGTGTAATGAGGCGCGTGTTGCGCATGGTTTTGAAGATGGCCCATCCGTAGCCGTAGTGCGATTGTCCTTCGGGACCTTCAGCAATATGTGGTGTGTACATCTTTGTTTTAGCGGCAGCGCTCAGCACCGTTTCGCCTTGCAGCGCCAAGTACCAGCGGTACATGTCATCGCAGGTAGAAAGTACACCACCGTTGCACTTCAGGTTCCAGTAGGGGCCGTCTTTGTCCCAGTTCTTTGCCAGCGAGGTGCCGGTGTTTTCATCTTGCTTGTTATAGCCCACGGATATATTCATCTTGCTCCAATCCGGCAACACATAACCCGTGAAGTTCATACCTGCGGGTAGCCACAGGTTTTCGCGGCAATAAGTTTCATAGTCTTTGCCCGATACAAGTTCCACTATAGATCCAAGTATACTATAGTTCACGTTGGAGTAGAGATACTCCGTGCCGGGTGGGCTTACCAATGTGCTTTCCATAGCGCGTTTCAGAAAGGCATCACGGTTCAGTGCTTCATAGTCATCGCCAAAGGCTTCTACCAGTCCTGCATTCATCGTGAGCAGTTGGTGCAGGGTGATGTCTTTCTTGTCAGCAGGCACATCGCTGATGTATCGCGACATCAGGTCAGTGGTTTTCAGTTTGCCCTGCATCTCCAGCTTCATGATGGCGGCAGCGGTAAATTGTTTGGTGATGCTGCCTACGGTAAAAACAGTTTGTGGTGTATTGAGTATCTGTTTTTCGCGATCAGAAAATCCATATGCTTTCTTCAACACCCTTTTTCCATCCTTCATACAGATGACAGAAGCAGAAAGACCTTGTTCGTTCATGGCCTGCATATAGGCATCCATGCGTGTGGTCAGGTCATTGTCTTGGGCGTTAGTGACAAATGATGAGACAATAAGAAGGAGCAGGCAGAAGGCTTTCATGTTGATTTTGGATTTGTACAAAAGTGAATGAGCATGACTAAGGGCAATTCCAAAAAAAGGAGAAGAAATGTTAAGGGCTTGTGTTCATCATAGCCAATAATTGATCTGTTGTTCTCAATAAATATTGTTCGTTCACGTTCCCTGTTTTGCAATTGGATGAAGTAGTAGTTCATTACAAATGAACTTCTGATCCATCAAGCAATACAGCCCTCAGCATGATGAACAAAACAGACAGCACCATAAGAAGCATCAGGGCATTGCCCTTTGCACTCACTAATGTTCAACTGCTTGTTGCAGGTCTGGGTTTTCTTCCCGTCAGTGGTATTGCGTTGCACTCCATGCACTGGATAGGCTTGCCTGTATTCACTGTTGCTGTCTTGTTACCTGCTCTTCTGTTGCTCCTGTTTGTTTGCAAAGGCAATCTGTTACTCGCACAATCTGTTTTTTATGGCTGGAGCTTTGGTCTTGTCGCAGTGTTGCTGTATGATGTTTCCCGTTTGCCTTTTATATATATGGGATGGAGCGATTTTATTCCCCGCATCGGTGGATGGCTTACGGGAGAAGAAGAAAACTTTTTGCTTGGCTATGCCTTTCGCTACATAGGCAACGGTGGCGGACTGGGCATTTCTTTTTTATTGCTGATGACACATTATAGCAACCGCCAGCACATACTGCTTAAAGGTTTGTGCTTTGGTCTATTTGTATTCGCCATGCTCTGGATGGTTTTGCTGCTTGTCCCTTCATCGCAGGCAATGATGTTCCGGCTAAGTCCGCTGACTATTGCGGGTTCATTAACGGGACACATCGTGTATGGACTTGTGCTGGGCTATCTGGCTCGCTGGTATTTCGAAAGAATACCATTGCATCAGTAAGCTGCAAGCAGAAGGCGCGTACATAAAATCCATCGCTACTTTTGATTCCATGAAGATGTCCCTTCATTTCAAACATTCTTTCTTCCTTTCTGTAATGCTTTTGGTAATAACTGCAGGTTGCAAAACAGTGACACCAACGGTAACAGTGGCAGAACCAAGAGTCATTACCTGTGGCACAGGAGTGCCCAACAATGAAATACGGCCAAAGAATGCGGTGATAACAATATACATGGAACACGACTCGCTAAACACAGCCCATGCTCCTGCTGATGGCATCGAGTTTTATCGTGTTACTGATTCACTGACTGTCCCGATGAATTTGTACAAAGAGCTTTATGCGCACATGCGTTACCCTGAGATGTTGCGCGAAAATGATATACAAGGCAAGTGGATTTACGAAATGAGTTTCGACCAGCAACTGCTCACCTCATGGACATTGAAGAAAGGAGTAGAGAATGGCATGGTGATGGAAAAAGAAATAGACAGAGTGCTAACCAAACTCAAACGCGACATGCGTTACTTTTCAAAAGACAAGACCACCCGCATCATCACCTTCAAAGTTGTATTGGAGGAGTGGGATTGAATGTTGTGGTGTCATTAATTGGGTATGCTGCACAATCAAACTTCCTGAGATCGTCTATCTCAACACCCATCATATGCACTGCGATGCAAAGTGACATTTGTCACCATTTCATTTCTGAGTGCTGAATACATTTGACCACTTTCTATCATCCTAAACGAACAAAGACAATCAAAAAAATATATGGAAACCAAAACAGTTAGCACAGCCGAATGCCCCGTGACAGGTGCAACAGCCACCAACGGTGTAGCACATGCGAACCCTAAGAACAATGACTGGTGGCCTCACCAACTCAAACTGAACATCCTTCGTCAGCATTCTTCACTGAGCAATCCGATGGATGAGAAATTCAACTATGCAGAAGAATTTAAGAAGCTGGATTATGCTGCATTGAAGAAAGACCTTCATGCGCTGATGACAGATTCACAAGACTGGTGGCCTGCAGACTTTGGTCATTACGGGCCGTTTTTCATCCGCATGGCATGGCACAGTGCAGGCACCTATCGCACCGGAGATGGCCGAGGTGGTGCAGGTGCAGGTCAGTTGCGTTTTGCACCGCTCAACAGTTGGCCCGACAATACCAACCTTGATAAAGCCCGCAGACTGCTTTGGCCAATCAAACAGAAGTATGGCAACAAAATATCGTGGGCCGACCTGATGATTCTCGCAGGCAATGTTGCCCTGGAGAGCATGGGTTTCAAAACCTTTGGCTTTGCCGCAGGCCGCGAGGATGTGTGGGAACCTGAGCAAGATGTGTATTGGGGAAAAGAAAACAAGTGGCTTGATGACAAGCGATACAGTGGCGACCGCGATTTGGAAAAGCCTCTTGCCGCTGTTCAAATGGGACTTATATATGTGAACCCTGAAGGCCCTAACGGCAATCCTGATCCGATAGCTGCCGCCCGCGACATCCGCGAAACGTTTGCGCGCATGGCTATGAATGATGAAGAAACTGTTGCACTTATTGCAGGTGGACATACCTTCGGAAAGGCCCACGGTGCTGGCTCTACAGAACATGTAGGTACAGAACCCGAAGGTGCTGCAATAGAAGCACAGGGCTTCGGCTGGCACAACAAACTGGGAAGCGGCATAGGCGCAGACACCATCACCGGTGGGCCGGAAGTGACATGGACACAAACACCAACCAAGTGGAGCAATCACTTCTTTGATAACCTCTTTGGCAACGAGTGGGAACTGACTGCAAGCCCTGCGGGTGCAAAGCAATGGGTAGCAAAGAATGGAACAGCCTCCATGCCTGATGCACACGATGCTGCTAAGAAGCATTTACCAACGATGCTCACCACTGACTTGTCGTTGCGCTTCGATCCTGCGTATGCGAAAATCTCGAAACGCTTTCATGAAAATCCTGATCAGTTTGCTGATGCATTTGCACGTGCCTGGTTCAAGCTGACCCATAGGGATATGGGCCCTGTGGCGCGTTACCTCGGCCCTGAAGTTCCTGCGGAAGAATTGCTGTGGCAAGACCCGCTGCCGGCATCTTCACCATCACTTATTGATGACAAAGACATAGCAGCGCTGAAAGCAAAAGTGATGGAGTCGGGCCTCACAGTAACAGACCTGGTAACTACGGCATGGGCATCTGCAAGCACATTCCGTGGCAGCGACAAGCGCGGTGGTGCTAATGGTGCGCGCATTCGCCTTGCACCACAGAAGTATTGGGAAGTGAACAATCCTGTGAAACTGACTAAAGTGTTGGAAAAATTGGAAGCTATTCAAAGTGCATTCAACAGCGGCAATAAAAAAGTATCGCTTGCTGATTTGATTGTATTGGCTGGTTGCGTTGCTGTGGAGAAAGCTGCGAAGGATGCAGGGCACAACATCACGGTTCCCTTTACACCCGGCCGCACCGATGCTGCACAAGAACAAACAGATGTAGAATCATTTGCAGTGTTGGAGCCAGCAGCAGATGGTTTCCGCAATTACCTGAAAACAAAGTACAGCGTGAGCACCGAAGAACTGCTGGTGGACAAAGCACAGCTACTTACACTCACAGCACCTGAGATGACAGTGCTGGTAGGTGGTATGCGTGCCCTTGGTGCAACTTACAATGGTGCAAAGCATGGTGTGTTTACTACGCGCCCCGGTGTACTCACCAACGATTTCTTTGTAAATCTTTTGGACATGAACACAGCGTGGAAAGCAGTAGATCCTGTGCAGGAAGGTTTCGAAGGACGCGACCGCAAAACAGGCGCAGTGAAGTGGACGGCAGGTCGCGCTGATTTGATTTTTGGTTCGCACTCAGAGCTACGCGCGATTGCCGAGGTGTATGCAAGCAGCGATGCAAAAGAAAAATTCGTGACCGACTTTGTAGCTGCATGGTGCAAGGTGATGAACCTTGACAGGTTTGACATGAAGAATTAGCCAATTGGACTATGATCCAAGGCTCGCCCACATGGGGAGACTATGAGATGATAAATGAAACGGCTGCCTGCGAGGGTGGCCGTTTTTCATTCTTATTTGGAACAATGGCTTGCTTTGTTCGCAATTTCCCTTCTTTATCAACACCCACTTACCCGCGTCTGCCCTTAACTATGCCCCCATGATAACAGCCGCGAGCCGTGAGTTGCAAGCAATGAGCTAACTGCTCGAAACTCGAAGCTCATGGCTCGCAGCCAACACACACATGTCAGACGAATCAATAGAGATACCTCAAGACGGAGAAGACAACCACCTCGGCAACGTAATACAAGTGCAGGGCCTTTACCAGGACTGGTTCTTAGACTATGCCAGCTATGTGATATTGGAGCGTGCAGTGCCTCACATACACGATGGGCTGAAGCCCGTGCAGCGTAGAATATTGCACAGCCTGTGGGAGATGGACGATGGCCGCTTCAACAAAGTAGCCAACGTGATAGGCAACACCATGAAGTATCATCCGCATGGTGATGCAAGCATTGGCGATGCATTAGTGCAAATAGGCCAGAAGCAATTGCTCTTAGACACACAAGGCAACTGGGGCAACATCTACACAGGTGACAGCGCAGCGGCCCCGCGTTATATAGAAGTGCGGCTCAACAAGTTTGCGCAAGAGGTAGTATTCAATCCGAAAACAACTCAGTGGCTCA
>JBJXFP010000036.1:0-21433 GCA_046155615.1 Flavobacteriales bacterium
GGTGAGCATTGTGCGCCTTGGAGGCCTATGTGTTGAGGATATTGAATCCGTTGCCGGTAAAGTGAATTTGCAGTTGAATGCAAGTGCCAACCCAATGGCGCCAGGCCAACTCAGCTCGCACTATGCACCACGCAAACCAATGCTGGTGGGCAACATTGATGAAATCATGAAACAACATCTGCAAAAAAAAATGGCCGTGCTTTCATTTTCGGAGAGCTATGAAGCGCACACAAATCAAAGGCTTTCACCAATGGCTGATGTAAACGAAGCAGCAAAAAATCTTTTCGGCATGATGCGCCAACTGGATTCAAGCGATGCCGAAATAATTATTGCAGAATGGCTACCTGAAGTAGGACTCGGACGCGCTGTGAATGACAGATTGCGCAGGGCTGCTCATCAATAGCAAATCACCGTGTCATAGATGGCTCCGTATCCTATGAATGCGCCCAATCCGCCTTGCACATTGGTTTGCAGATTAGCAGGTATGGCAAATGGACTGCCCTGATTGGCTACTTGGTCTTCAAAACTGCTGATGAAGCGGTAGGCAAGTCTGTCAATGGTGCAACCTCTCACGGCTACTGTGTCGCCTCGTTTGAAAAATCCACGCTCGTTGTTGAGGTCATCAAATTTTCCGGTGTTGGGTTCATCGCCACGGTAGTATGCAAATTCAAAACTGAGTCCGTTGAAAAATTCGTCATCGAATACAGAACCAATCGGTGCGATGTAGCGCGCATCTTTTTGCTGTCCGCGCAAATATTCATCGGGCACCCACTGCGGATAATGACTGATGCGCTGCGCGAACCAGCGGTATGCATTGCCCACAGTATCGGGGTCAGTAAGATTCCCGAAAATGAATCCGAGGCTGTCATCAGGCAAGCTGCTCACCACATCGAACCAAAGCGTATCGAGATAAACCAAGCCCGGAATTTTTGTAGCACTCTCCAAATGATGGCCCATATAATCTACAGTCAGTTTATACTCCTCACCGGGCACACCTGTCAATTCGAAATTGGTGTAAGCGCAGATGTCAAATTCTGCAAGATCACTCACAGGCAATCCAAGTGCTTCGCTCACATCATCCTGCAAATCTTCAGGCAAGTCGCTCAGGCAAATGCGCTGCAATGGATATACGATGCCGCCTGTGGCAATGCTCGCCTCCACCCCATCACTGCTTATGTACGAGGCTACAATGGACTCCGTGTTTGTTGGTGCGAAGTAGGCTTGTGTCCATGAAAGGAAAATGATAGGCTGCCTGTCATTCAGTATAGTTCCTTCTACAACAATGCTTGGCTCCACGGTTGGCAAGTCCACCGTTATTTCCTGCTGGCAACTCTGCATGGCACTGATGCAAAGCATTGCCAGCAATATCATATAAAGTTTAAAAGCACCTTTCATCTTCTGATACAACATCACATTATTCATTCATCTTATACAGTGCAAATGCATGGTTCCACTGTTTGCGAAGCATGCCAGGCAAACACCACAGACATACCAATGGCTCTATGGCACGGGCACTTTCTACCATACCCATATCCTCTGTTATCCATCCGAACTTGTCCAATATTGCTGTCACTTCCCTTTTAGCATCAGCGTTGTTGCCGCATATAAACATAGTAGGCTTGCCTTGCGGAAAGTTCGGATTCACCATAAAGGCATTGCCTACTATGTTGAATGCCTTCACCACATTGGCAGCAGGTACAGCCTGCTGTATGCTTTCCATCAGCGATTCGTTAGGCCCGGTGAAGAGTGACAATAAGCCATTCAATGGTGGTTTGCTATGGTCAATCGGGTTGGTAGTGTCAATCAAAATTTTTCCATTCAAATTATCTGCACCTGACATAGCTAAGGCTTCCAACGCTGCTTCGCCCTTTACAGCAAGTACTATTATTTGTCCGAAGCCTGCCGCCTCAACATTGCTGCCCACACTGGCATTTGTACCTCCTGCTGCTTTCCAGTCATTCAGTTTTTCGGGTTCACGTGTGCCTATCATCACTTGATAGCCGTGCTTTAAAAAGCCATTGCCAAGGGCCTGGCCTACCTGACCACTGCCTATTATGCCTATGCATTTGTTCATGTTTTATTATGTCAAGTTGGAAAAAATATTTCGCCAAAGTAAAAGTGCGCTTGCTGCTGAATTCAATGGCACTGCTTGCAGTTCTCAAAAATCAACATCGCTCAATATTTTTTTCAGCAACAGGCTGCGCTCATAAATGCTTCACATTTGCACCTATGACAACTGTGATGAACAAAGAAGAATTAGACAGTATAGCCGAGGCCATTCAAGACCTCAAAGCCGGTAGAGTGGTGATAGTGGTGGACGATGAAGACCGCGAAAATGAAGGTGACTTCGTGGCGGCTTCGCACCATGCTACACCTGAGGTGATCAACTTTATGAGTAAGTATGGCAGAGGACTTATCTGCATTTCGCTCACTGAAGAACGCTGCGAGGAATTAGATCTGAACATGATGGTGCAGCAAAACACTGACCCGCGCAAAACCGCATTCACCGTATCAGTTGACTTGCTCGGACATGGCTGTACCACGGGCATCAGTGCACAGGACCGAAGCAAAACAGTGCAGGCACTTATCAGTGCGCAATACTCACCCAATGATTTTGCGCGGCCCGGCCACGTATTTCCGCTGAAAGCAAAAAATGGAGGCGTGCTGCGTAGACCCGGCCACACTGAAGCGGCAATGGATTTGGCGCGTATGGCAGGCCTTGCACCAAGCGGTGTGCTTGTAGAAATAATGAATGATGATGGCAGCATGGCTCGCCTGTCTTCGCTCATGGAGATAGCCTCGCACTTCAATCTGAAAATAGTCTCCATAAAAGACCTGATAGCCTACCGCCTGAAAACCGAAACATTGGTAGAGAGAGTAAATGAAGCAGAAATTGAAACACGATTCGGAAATTTCAGAATGATAGCATTCCGCGAGATAATTGAACAAAAAGAGCATGTGGCATTGGTAAAAGGCAAGTGGCTTGCTGATGAAACCATAGCCGTTCGAGTGCACTCGTGCAACATACTGGGCGACATATTCGGCACTACTGTGCATGGGCACAGCCAGCTACTACACCATGCCATGCAGCGCATTGCTGAGCGCGGCAAGGGTGTGGTGGTGTATATGAACCACTTGCAAGGCGAACGAAGTATGATGGATGAAATGCAAGAACTACAAAACATGAATGAGCAGAAAGAGGATGACTCGCCTATGGCTGATGCACTTGACTATGGCATAGGCGCACAGATATTGCGCTCCCTTGGTGTTGGCAAAATGCAACTGCTGACCAACCATCCGGTAAAGCGCACCGGACTGATTGGATACGGACTGGAGATAATGGGTAGCGAAACGATAGGTGATTGCTTGCCCCTACGGGGATGATCTGTTTTATCAACCATTTATCAAAGAAGGCATTTGGAATACAGAAAAAAATTTTATTTGCACATGCCAATTGCAGAAACCTTTTCAGCCATAAATCCGATATAAGACTTTCCCTTTACAAGACATTATTCTTTTTTTCCACCCGCGATATGCAAAAATTTATTAAACAAACTGTAGTAGCCATGGCTGTATGTGCTCTGGCTGCCACACTGCCGGCCTGCGAGGATACACCTCCAAAGCCAACACAACCTGCCATGGGCAATGATGCCATCAGCAGCACAGGAACTATGCAACTGAATGGCGAAATCATAAGCACACCATCGCCTGTGCTCATTGTAAATCTGCTTCAGAAAAACAATGTACCATACAACGCTGCAATGACAAACCCTGTGGCCTCCAAAGACAAGTACGTAAACGAAACCAAAAAAGCCCTGAACCTTGGCCTGTACGGTGCTGACTTAGCCTACACTGCAAGTTTCAACGCAGGCCAGGCCAGCAACGACTACTTAGATGCCGTGGTTGGTCTGAGCAACAGTCTTGGCATTTTGGAAAAAATAGACAAGAACTTAGTGAGCAGCCTGAGTGCCCACATCAACAACCGCGACTCGGTGCTGCGCAAGAGTGCTGAGTTTTTCAAATTAGGCGACAGGTATCTGCGTGCCAATGAACAAGGCCACATAAGCAGCTACATACTGATAGGTGGTTGGGTAGAAGGCCTGCATCTGGCCTCTGAAGCGGCCAAAGCAAACAAACCAATAGCAGACCGAATAGGTGAACAGAAGTACGCAGCACCAAGCATAACCAAGCTGGCCTCACAACTGAATGATCAGGCTTTTGGCCTGGTAAAGGAAGAATTGAATGCGCTGTGCGATATGCTGACTGAACTGGAAAGCACATACAAAGTAGCAACCTCTGTAAATGACAGAGAAACCAAAACCACATACCTCAGAAGCAAAACCTCTGTGGTGATAAGTGCCGAACAACTTGCAGAAATAACCATGCAAGTAGAAAAGGTACGAAACCTGATAACCGAATAACACCCACCCCGAAAATGAAAACCACCCTGATAACAGCCCTGTGCACATTGGGCCTTTGTTTACAAATGCGCACTGCACAAGCTCAATGCGACACCATTGTGAACATGTGTGAGAAGTACATCACCGAAGAGTATATAAGTGATGCGCAAACCTACAGAGCACTTTTGAATGGCGATGATGTAGCAGAATTTACCGTTACACTTTTTGCAGGCAATACGTACCGCCTTGCCTCGTGCAGTGGTACAAGCGAAGGCCAACTCATATTTCGCATAGTGGATGTAGAGAAAAACATACTCTACACCAGTGCCGATTTCAGCAATGCGCCTTACTGGGATTTCTTCGTGGAAAACACTTTGCAGGTGACTGTAGAAGCCATGTTAGACAAAAGCAAAACCGACTCAGGCTGCGCTGTGCTGCTGATTGGTTTTAAAAAATAGAAAAACAGAATGTGAAGGGCGAATCCGCACCGCCCTTGTTGAAATATGTGCCGGGAATGCTTCTTTCTTATTGGGGTTGTATCAGTATAAAAATGTGTGAATAGCATACAAATTTTTCTGATACACAAACCTGCGGATGTTGCTTTAGTCTAAAGCTAACAGTGAACATACTACGCCTATAACAACCGCTAACGAGAAAATAATTTCATAGAGAATGAGTGCAGGAATCTTACGCGCTTTGATGCAATTGTTTGCCATCATAGCCGGGTCTAACAAAGACTCAGGCCGCGAGATTGTTGCTGTATTTCTACGTCAGCAGCTCAACAAGGACATGGTGAACCAATACTTGTTGCTGTATGAGGAATTTGCTCAAAAATTTCATCACGGGAAGAATTCGGAGAAGCGCACCAGCATGGCCAGCGTAAAAGTGCTGCGCATCTGCGATCAGATAAACGAAGAACTGCAGCAGAAAGAAAAATTCTTTGTGCTCATTCGCTTGCTCGAATTCATTCGCGAATTCAGCGACCGCACTGAACAGGAGTGGGAATTCATAAACACAGTAGCCGAGGCATTCAACATTGAAGCCGGTGTATTTGCTCATCTGCGCACACTCACAGAATGCAAAGAGGGGCAGCAGATTACTGACCCATCATTCTTAGTGGCAAGTGGCGAACGTGAGCGATTGTTCGGTTGGCCTCAGCAACTATATGTGGATGCGCTGCGAGGTCAGCTCATCTTCCTTCGAGTAGCTGAAGAAAATCTTTTATTCGTGCGCTACTTCGGTACATTCGAACTATACCTGAACAGCCAGAATATGATACCCGGCCGCACTTATGTATTCGGACAGGGTGCCAACATTAGAAACAGTAAACTAAGTCCGCTTTTCTATAGCGATGTACTCCACAAATACCTTGACACGGCACAAGGCGAAAAGATTGAATATCGCGCAGAGAACGTATCATACTACTTCCCCGGCAGCAAGAAGCAGGCGCTACACCAATTCAATCTGCATGAAGAAAGTGGAAACTTAGTAGGCATAATGGGTGGAAGCGGTGCTGGAAAAAGCACTTGCCTGAATGTGCTCAATGGCAACTACACGCCTACCTATGGGACAGTCACCATCAATGGTTTCGATATACACCACGACAAAAAAAATATTCAAGGGGTGCTTGGATATGTAGCACAAGACGACCTGCTGATAGAAGAACTGACAGTATTTCAAAATTTATATTACAACGCACGACTGTGTCTGAGCGACAAAACTGAAGATGAACTTGTGGCCGCAGTGAACCACACACTCACAAGCATTGGCCTGTTTGAATGCAAAGACTTGCGCGTGGGTAGCGTGATGGACAAAACCATAAGTGGCGGCCAGCGCAAAAGATTGAACATTGCTCTGGAACTAATCAGGGAACCATCGGTGTTGTTTGTAGACGAACCCACCAGCGGACTAAGCAGCCGCGACTCAGAGAACATTATGGACTTGCTGAAGGAACTCACCTTGCGTGGCAAGCTGATATTCGTTGTTATACACCAGCCCAGCAGCGACATCTTCAAAATGTTCGACAAGCTTTTCATACTCGACCTGGGCGGCTATCCCATCTACTATGGCAATCCGGTGGAAAGCATCATTTACTTCAAGCGATTAGCCAATCAGGTGAACCTGACAGAGAGCGAATGCCCGCACTGTGGTAATGTGAATCCTGAACAGATATTCAACATCATAGAAGCAAAAGTGGTAGATGAATATGGCAATGAAACCGAACACCGCAAAGTGGCGC
This sequence comes from Flavobacteriales bacterium, assembly GCA_046155615.1. Taxonomy (GTDB): domain Bacteria; phylum Bacteroidota; class Bacteroidia; order Flavobacteriales_D; family Sanyastnellaceae; genus JANNVZ01. The sequence goes on from JBJXFP010000036.1 coordinate 6,640, forward strand.
CCAAGGAGTGGAACAACTTCTTCAACGTTATCATTGGAAACCACCTTAGTGCAAAAGAAAAATCGCATGAGGTGCCTGATAATTTATTCAGCTTGCCCAATGCACTGAAACAACTGAAAGTATTCGGTGTGCGTGATATACTGAGCAAGCTGAGCAACAAGCAATACATGCTCATCAATTTTCTTGAAGCTCCTGTACTTGCTTTCATACTCGCACTCTTCATCAAGTACTACCCTACGGCCCGTGGCGGCCAGCAGGTTTATACTTTTCGCGAGAGTCTCAACTTTCCGCAGTATCTGTTCATAGCCGTTGTGGTGGCCATTTTCCTTGGCCTCACGGTAAGTGCTGAAGAAATAATAAAGGATCAGAAAATTTTGAAACGCGAACGTTATCTGCATCTCAGTAAGGGCAGCTATCTGTTGAGCAAGATTGGCATCATGTTCTTCATCTCTCTGGTGCAGTCGCTCACATTTGTTGCCATAGGCAATTATCTGCTCGATGTGCGCGGCATGTTTTTGCCATTCTGGTTTATCCTATTCAGCACAAGTTGTTTTGCCAACGTACTTGGGTTAAATATTTCCGCATCGTTCAACAGTGCCAAGGTTATATACATCATCATTCCTATACTCATTATTCCGCAATTGCTCTTCAGTGGTGTGATAGTTCGCTTCGACAGACTCTACCCTGCCATGGCCAGCCAGAGCCGCGTTCCACTTATTGGCAATGTGATGGTAAGCAGATGGGCATACGAAGCTATGGCTGTGTATCAATTCAAAAACAATAACTTCGAAAAGAACTTTTTCGAATACGATCAGGCACGCAAATACTATGGCTGGAAAAAAGACTATTGGGTAAAAGAGTTGAACGCAAAAACTGCTGATTGTAAAAAAATGCTTCATGAGAATGTGCCGGGAACACAACTTGACTACAACCTGCAATTGTTGCAAAACGAACTTGCTGAAGAAATGGTGCGCGTGCCAGATCTCCGAATTCCGGATGTGAAATTGCTGAACAAAAGCACCGTGACTGATGCGCTGCTGGAACAGGTTACCCTTTCGCTGGCCGAACTGGATGCGTACTACATACGCAACTATAACAAAGTGAATCAATTGCGCGAACAGCAGATAGCGGCCATGACAACAACACCTGAAATGCGTTCGCAATACCTGAAACTTCAGGATGACTACTTCAATGAAAGCCTTGAAGATTTTGCCACCAACAAGAATGATCTGAAAAAAATAGTGGAGTACGATACACGACTTGTGCAAAAGAGCAACCTTGCTTTTCTCAGTCCGCAAGGTGGATTTTTCGATGCGCACTTCTATGCACCCAACAAGAATTTATATGGCAAAAAAATATCAACCCTATCAGCCAACATGCTTATGATTTGGGTGATGACCATCGTGCTTGCCATCACACTCTACTTCGATGGTTTGAAAAAATTATTAGATTTGTTGCAGCGTGCTTCAACCAGACTGATGGTGATATTGCATGTGAAAAATGAAGCTGCCTATCAGTAAGAGAATCCCATCTTTTCTTCCAACACCTTAGTCAGCTTTGGCAATTTGTTTCGCTCAATGAGGAAACTGCTCAACTCTGCAAATTCGCTGAACACGTAATGCTTCAATGCTGCCTCGCGCAGATAACCTTTGCCTGAACTGCCGCCAGTGCCCACGCGTATGCCTATCATGCGGTGCACCATATTCATGTGGCGCCAGCGCCAAGTGCCAAGCAGTTCGTCTAATTCCAGCAGTTGGTTTATCAGTCTGAATGGATTTTGCATGATGGGATAATCACGATACAGGAAAATGAAAAGTGCCGCACGCCTCGCTTTGTCACTCAGTGCTCTTCCATCACGTGTTTCGTCTGTCATGAAGAGTTGATCAAAAGCATCTAAATTTTGTTTCTCACCTTCAGTGAGTGATTGTGCATACAACTCGCGATACACATACCAAAAGGCCATGCCCTCCCAGCCGAGCCACAACTCAGTGTTGTCAAAAAATGGCATGCGTTCAAGCCACGCATTCATCAACTCCAGCAGCGAATCAGTTTTTGATTGGTCATTTATTTTTTGTGCATCATCTGGGCGAAGCTGACTTGTAAAATATTCGCGCCCATGTCGTGCTTCTACTTTGAGGCCAAGCATTGTTTCAAGTTCTTTGAACTGCATGCTCTGGAAACCACTGGCCGGGCGAAGCATATCACGGAAGTCAAGAAAGTCGAGCGAGGTCATGGTCTCCAATATGTCCACCTGATGCACAAGCACCTTCATTATTTCCAATACGCGGTTCATTCTGCGCACCACTGTCTGTAGTTCTGGCGAATTGTCGTTGATGTTTGGTTTTTGTAAAATACCATGCACGGATTTTACTTCGAAGAGTATTTGCTTGAACCAAAGTTCATACGCCTGATGAATTACGATGAAGAGCATTTCATCGTGCGCATGTTTGTTTTGCTTATCGCTCTCTAAGTGTTGCGCATCCAATATTTTGCTCAACTGCAAGTAATCGCTATAATACATATTGTGGGGGTTGGCCATGTGGCGCAATATAGAAGTGCAGCCACGCAGCGTGTGTGCTGCGCATTTTGAATTGCAGCAGTTGCGAGATTCAACTATTCTTTGCTGCCAAGTATCTGAAAATACCCTTCGAGCACTTGGCCATTGCTTACATGCAGCAGATAATAGTATGTGCCATCAGCATGGCCATCGCCTGTCCAGTTGTTGCGATAGCTCTCTTGCTCATAAATCAAGTTGCCCCAGCGGTTCCATATTTTCAAATGGTTGTCAGGAAAAAAATCCAAGTACCAGAATTCGAGCATATCATTTTTACCATCACTGTTTGGAGTAAATACATTGGGTGCCACCACAGTGTTGCTTGTTACCAAAATATCCTTGCACAATTCATCTGTGCAGCCATACTCATTGGTCACGTGCAGGCAGGTGTAGTAATACGCTGCTGTATCAAAGATGATGATCACATCCTGTTCATCACTCACATATCCTTCAATGTTCCAGAGCCAACTTTGAATGTCGCCTACTGCATTGGTGCTCTGGTCTGCAAACAGCACAGGGTTGCTTACAATAGCTGGCACAGGCGAGGTAGCGAACTCTGCTACCGGATTTGGAATAACAATTACTTCAAAAGGAAATGGTTCAGAGGTGCATCCATTGGCTGTGGCCTGTAGTGTATAGTCGAAATTGAATGGTTCTTCTGTCGTGTTTTCGACTTGAATATTCAATGGTGCTTCACCACCTGTTCCATTCACATTCCAGGTTATCACAGCATCAGCAGCACAACTGCTCAACAGCACATTTTCCGCTACACCACTACATATATAGAATGGCTGAGGTGGAGTCATCACATCAGGCGCTTCCAGCAAGTTGAGTATATCCACCGGCAGGTTGTCCACATTGTTGCCACAAGCGTCAGTAATTGTAGCGGGTGGCACCACCAACTCATCAAATCCCGGGCAGTACATGGGGCAGCCGGGTACATTCAGGTCCATGTGTTGTACTACGTTACCAAAGTCGCAGCCTTCGGGTTCGCCTGCTACAAAGGTTTCTGATGTCCAACTATGGGTGAAAGTGTATGGCGGAACTCCGTAACGTGCGCGTATGGTGGCATCGAACACACAGGTGTTGCTGCAAATAGCCGCATTCTGCACAGTGAATTCGCTGGCAAACGACTCCACCGTGTGGCCTTCGATATATGCCTGAAAGGGCCACAAGGTGACGGGCGAATAATAAATGCTGAGTGTATCGCAACCACCGGCAGGTGTGTATCGCCCCAGATGCATGGTAAGCCAGAACGTTTGCTCGCTGCATGATTGAGGATAACAACATGTAAGCGGATTGCGCAAATCTTCCATATATAAATATGCTGTACCCGCAGTGTCGCCCGGTGCACCTGCCACCTCGTAATTGCCGGTGGTAGCACAAGGTGTGCTGAAGTGCATGGCGCCATCACCCATTACCATAAATGCAAATGGGTCAGCAAAAAAGTGCGCGGTGATATAAAAAGCAGTGACAGTGAGTTCGCCAGGTATGGTCACCAATATGCTGTCAGCATTGTACTCAGGTATGAAGCATGATGGCATGAAGTAAGGCCCGTAGTCTGCCATGGGGCCTACTATCAGCGGGTCTATCATTACGGGATAAGCTGTGGATACATCTTGAAGCCATGCTGTGCTGATGTATGTACTAAGTATGTAACGGCCATTGCCTTTGTCAGTCCATTTGTAACCTGCAACAGTGTTTTTGTAGTTCGCATCAAACACATTGGTGCCTTGCACAAATCCGTTGATGCTTCCATCAGCAGCCATCACCAGCAGATTGCCATACCACATTCCATTCTTCCATCTGCCATGTTTTTCATCAGGTTGCAGCGTGGCATTGTTCAATTTCATTTCTTCCTGCACCTCAAGCCATGTGCCCTGCATCGCAGGCATCTCTAACAATTCATATTGGTATTTCACACCATTCTCTATGGACTGTATGTGAAGCAATATGTCTTCAAAATTTGTTGTGCCTGTCAACACATCAGGCGGTGTCATTGCTTCATTGCTGTTGCCGTTTTGCGAGAGATTGAAAGTGCGAAATGGAAAGTTCTTTTTCTGCTTGGTAAAAGACTGCACTAAGATTGGTTGGCCGTTGAACCATGTGCTTGTTCTGTATTGATTGGCCTGAACAGTTCCGAAGGCTGTAGTAATAACACCACTGCTGCTCACCGCCACAGGATGTGGCTGCTCAAGTGCCTGCCATCCGTTTTCAGTAGTTTCAAAATCTGTGGAGATGGGCTGGAGCAGGCCAGCACTATTTTTATAATTGATGGGTTGTGAGCTGTAGCGCACGCGCACCCTGCCATCTTCATACACATGGGTGCTGCTGTATGCGGTGCGTTTGCTTACATCTTCAGTGCTTTGTGCAATGCAAAATTGTGTTGCAGATATCAACCATGTTGTTGCAATCAGTTTCAGGATGCTTGAATTCATCATGGCTCACAGAGTTTGTTAAGGATAAGACAAACATAAAGCACATGAAGTTCACCCGATGAACAGAAATAAATTATTGACTGTGTGGAACTAAGCCCACAGTAAATATGAAATAGCGTAAGGATTACGGGTTATCAGAACGGCAAATCATCATCTACCGGTGGGGCAAATGTGGGTGGTGCCGGAGCTGCTGCATACTCTGGCGCCTGTGCAGCGCCTGCTGCAGGTTGCGAAGCACTCACTTTTTCAAGGCGCCATGCTGTCAGGTTCACATAGTATTTGCCCTGGTATTCGTTGCCACGAATATTGAAGTGTACTTTCACATTTTCGCCCACTGTGAAGTCGTTTATCAGCGAGATTTTGTCCTTCACCAATTCGAAGGCTATGTCTTGCGGATATTGTTCTTCAGTGGTGATTACGAATTGTCTTTTTACAAATCCGCTGGCGAATGCTTGTTCGTCATTTATCAGCTTGAGGCGACCTGTGATGTCCATGGCTGGTAGAGTTGGTTGGTTAAACTTTTTTTATGGGCGCAAAGTAATAGTGGTCATTTTGATTGTGAATTAAGTAGGCTATGTATAATGAAATAGTGCAATTGTTCAACCCCTGTCGGGGTTGTGTTCTGCTCTTTTTCAAAGCCGTGGGTTTCACCCACGGTTATTGTGATTCAACCCCTGCCGGGGTTGTGCGTACGACTTGCACATCTCCATGGGCTTCGCCCGTGGTTATTATTGTTCAACCCCTGCCGGGGTTGTATTTATGCTGTGCGATTTCCACTCCACACTTTTTTCTGTCGGATATTGAAAACAAGTTTCGTCTTTTGCAGCCGTCAAATTTTTCACATCAGAATTACTATGATGAAGCATTTCCTTTTTTCAGCCACTGCGCTTTTGGCCAACTGCGCCTTCGCGCAAAGCGATCAATACTTTCAGCAAGAGGTAAACTATACCATACACGTTACACTTGACGACAAGGCGCACATGCTGCGTGGCGATATCAGTTTTGAATACATCAACAACAGCCCCGACACGCTGCACGAACTCATCATACACCTGTGGCCCAATGCATATAAGAATGCAAAGACAGCCATGAGCAAGCAACAGATTTCGAAGGGCAACTACTTCATGCTTTGGGCTGCGCAAACGGACAAAGGCTACATAGACAGCATTGATTTCAAAGTAAACAACGCGCAGGCTGAATGGGAGTACTACGAGGACTATGAAGACATAGCACTACTCATGCTTGCACAGCCGCTGATGCCCGGTGGCGCACTTACAGTGAGCACACCATTCAAAGTAAAACTACCAAGCGGCAGCATATCGCGGCTGGGCCACGTAGGCGAGAGTTATCAGATAACACAGTGGTATCCCAAACCTGCAGTGTACGACATGGACGGCTGGCACGAAATGCCTTACCTGACACAAGGCGAATTCTACAGTGAGTATGGAAGTTTTGATGTGAGCATTACGCTGCCAAGCAACTACGTAGTGGGCGCAACAGGTGTGTTGCAGAATGAAGAAGAATTGAAATGGTTGGATGAGTTGGCTGCCAAACCAATTCCTGATTATGGAAAAGGTATAGAGATACCTGAGTATGTAAACAAATTTCCTGCGTCAGACACCACCACCAAAACACTGCGCTACAAGCAATCCAACGTCCACGACTTCGGCTGGTTTGCAGATAAGCGATGGTTAGTGCGCAAAGGCGAAGTAGAACTGCCACACACAAAAAAGAAAGTAACCACCTATGCCATGTTCACGCCTGAAAATGCTGAGGTTTGGGAAAAAGCAGGTATCAAAAGCATCAATGACGGACTTTATTATTATTCGCTATACAGTGGCGACTATCCATACGACTTCTGCACCGCTGTGGATGGCACCATAAGCGCAGGTGGTGGCATGGAATATCCCATGGTTACAGTCATTGGCAATGCAGGCACCGTGCAATCTCTGGCCACGGTAATCATACACGAGGTGGGGCACAACTGGTTCTACGGAATACTTGGAAGCAATGAGCGCGACAATGCATGGATGGACGAAGGCATCAACAGTTTTTTTGAAACACGCGCCCTGCTCAAATCGATACCCGATGCAAGCGCACTTGCCATGATAGGTTTGGAAATGGAAGTATTCAAAAGAAAGCTACAGCAAAACCAACTCTCTTACCGCTACCTCACCGAAGAACTCGCCTACCTCATTTCCGCAAGGGGCAACAACGACCAACCCATGCAACTACCTGCTGACATATACACCAACACCAACTACGGAACTATCGTTTACAAGAAAACAGCCATCGCCTTCAACTACCTGATGAACTACCTCGGTGAAGAGATGATGAACCGCTGCATGGCCGACTACTACCACAAATGGAAATTCAAACACCCCGGCCCTGATGACATTCGCGAGGTGTTCGAGAAAACCAGTGGCAAAGACCTCAGTTGGTTTTTTGAAACATTGGTAAATACAACAGGCTATGTGGATGCTCAGGCAAGCAGCATACGCAGACGTGCCGGTGGCAAGTGTGGCCTCACCCTGTTCAACAATGGCGACATAGCAAGCCCTGTAAGTGTAGATGTGCTGCGCGAAGGCACGTTGGTACAGCGCACCTGGTTAGATGGTTTCGCACCGCAGACCTGGCAGACTTTTGAAATAAATGCCATGAAAGGTGATGTGATAAAACTGAACAACATTGACGGCATACCTGAAATAGATAAAAAAAACAACACCATACGCACAAGCGGCATACTGCGCAGAGTAGAACCCATCAGGCTGAAAATGCTGACATCTGTGGACAATCCTGCTTACTCACAAATATTCTGGAATCCGCTGGTGGGCTGGAACGAATACAACAAGTGGATGCTGGGCCTGCAACTACACAACCAAACCATACCACTGCGCAACTTTACATGGAGTGTGGCGCCCATGTATAGCATAGCCACCAACAACGTGAATGGCTTTGCCAAAGCAGAATCGTACAACGGAAAAATAGGACTGGGGGTGCGTGCCCAAAAATTCAGCTACGACACAAGGCAGGTGGGCGATGCCACGCGCATATTCAGCTACCAGATGGTGGTGCCATACTTCCGCGCCAACCTCTTCAGCCAGCGGCTGCAGAAGGACTGGAGTGGCGTGCTGCGTGCTGAGTATTTTGTGATGGCTGCCAAAATCAAGAAAGATAAATTTGAGAATGAACCACTCTTCACCATGCTGCCATACGAGGAAGACTTGTACCTGGCGGGTGGCGAGTTGCGCAATGCCAATCTGAACCACTTACGCATCAAGCTGAATCTCGCGAAGAAATTTTTGCGAAGCGAAGCACGTTGGGAAAGCACCGTGGAAGGTGGTGACTATACCAACTTCGCGCTATTTCATCAGCACGCCTTGAGCTATGACTATGTGTATCGAGGCAAAGGCAAAAAGAAAATACTTACACGACTTTACTATGGTGGTGGTGGCAAACAATTCCTGCTCAACAGCGGTGGGCAAAACGGACGCACCGATTATTTGTATGACGGACTCCACTTAGGCCGAACAGAATTAGACGGACTACTATCGCAACAATTTCAACGCACACAAGGCGCAATACCCCTGCGATTTGCCAACGCCTACAACAAACATCTGCTCACACTCAATGCCGAAATGGAGTTACCAGTTGGCTTGCCACTTTCTGTCTATGGTGGTATTGCTTTTGGAGAAAATGCGGATGGACTGGCTTTTGGCGGCCAGCCAACTTGGGTGGCCGGAGTTTCTGTGCCGCTCATTCGAAACATCTTTGAGGTCTATGTGCCGTTAGTTTATTCCGAACCGGTGAATAACTATTATGATGCGAATGATGTGAAGTTTGGCCAGCGCATTTTGTTTCAGCTCAATCTTGACATGGCCAATCCTTTCCAGTTGATAAGAAAAGTGAAGTAAGCAACGTGAATCTGCCTCAAGGAAAAAAAATATACTTCGCCTCAGACTTTCATCTGGGAGTGCCAACACGTGAGGCAAGCCTTGAGCGCGAAAAAAAAATAGTGCGTTGGCTGGAACAGGTAAGGCACGATGCGGCAGAAATTTTTCTTGTAGGCGACTTGTTTGACTTTTGGTTCGAATACAGGCGCACGGTGCCGCGCGGCTACACACGTTTGCTGGGAAAGATTTCAGAAATAACTGACAGCGGCATACCTGTGCATGTGCACACGGGTAACCACGACATGTGGATATTCGACTACCTGCCCACCGAGTGCGGCATCACTCTGCACCGCGATGTGATAGAGCGGGAGTGGAATGGAAAACTATTTCAGGTAGGCCACGGTGATGCCCTGGGGCCGGGCGACCATGGCTACAAATTCATCAAGAAAGTATTTTCAAGCAAAATGTGCCAATGGCTGTTCGCACGGCTGCACCCCAACTTCGGTATCTGGCTGGCAGGCAGCCTCAGTGTATATAGCCGCACCACCACGGGCGACCACGACCGCAAGTTTCTTGGTGAAGAAAATGAATGGCTTGTGATACACTGCCGCGAAGTACTGAAGACCAAACAAGTCAACTATTTCCTGTTCGGCCACCGCCACCTGCACATGACTATAGCACTGAGCGGGCAGAGCACCTACATCAACTTAGGCGAGTGGCTGCATCATAGCCACTATGCAAAGTTCGATGGCGACAGTTGCACTTTGCAGAAGTGGGAAAGTTGACTTTGCGAGTTCTTTTTTTTGACAAAGCAGCTACCTCCCCTCCGCCTTCTCAAACACCTCTAATATGCGCTTCACCAATTTGTGACGCACCACATCATTGGCGTTCAACTCAATGATGCTGATGCCCTCTATGCCCCGCACCAAATCGACCGAACGCAGCAATCCGCTGGGCTGATTGCGCGGCAAGTCCACTTGTGTGGCATCACCTGTAATGATGAATTTGGCATCACGGCCCATGCGTGTGAGGAACATCTTCATCTGGCCTACAGTGGCATTTTGTGCTTCGTCTAATATGACAAATGCTTTGTCTAACGTGCGACCACGCATGAAGGCAAGTGGTGCTATTTCTATGATGTTTTTCTCAATGTAGTCAGCCAGCTTCTCGTAGGGTATCATGTCCATCAGCGCATCATACAGCGGCTGCATGTAGGGGTCGAGTTTTTCTTTGAGGTCACCGGGCAGGAAACCCAGATTTTCGCCAGCCTCCACAGCGGGGCGTGTCAGTATGATGCGTTTCACTTGCTTGGCTTTGAGCGCACGCACTGCCAATGCCACGGCAGTGTATGTTTTACCACTGCCGGCTGGGCCTATGGCAAATACCATATCGTTTTGGTCTGCTGCCTCTACCATCTTCTTTTGGTTGGGGCTGCGTGCTGTAACACGGTTGCCACCCGGCCCGAATACTAATACATCTTCGCCATTGGCGGCTTTGCCTTCTGCATGTGCCTGACCGCCATCCAGCATCTGCTCCAGCGCCTGCACAGGTAATGAGCTGTAGCGAAGCAAGTAATCAAATATCTGCTCCATTTTGGCTTCGAAGGCATCTATCTCTTCATCCTCACCATTTACTTTGATGTGATTGCCACGCGCTACGATTTTCAGTTTCGGATAGCGGCTTTGTATCAATTTGAATTTGCTGTTGGTTACACCAAACAATTCGAGGTGATCTACCTCCGGCAAAATGATTTCTTTCTCTGTCAAGCGTTAATTGCGTGTTTGATAAGTTGGGTAAAACTACAGCAGATGAGCATCTATGAAAGTAGAAATTTGAAGCATCAGGACGGATGACAGAAGACAGAGGTGAGATGCGGCCATCTAACATCGGTCACCTGTCATCAGTCAATAAAACATTTCTTGATAATCACCCTCACATCGGACCTGGGCATGCGCGACCACTATGTGGCCAGTGTAAAGGCTGCATTGCTCACTCTCGCGCCAGATGTAAGTATTGTGGACATATCGCATCAGGTGCGACCGTTCGATATTCACGAAGCAGCGTTCCTCGTGCGCAGCGTGTGGCAGCAATTCCCAATAGGAACTGTACACATCATAGGTATCAATCCGGAGTACAACACACAGCAGATACATGTAGCGGTACACTACATGGGGCATTATTTTGTGTGTGCTGACAATGGGATGTTTTCGCTTCTTTTTGATGAAGTACCGCAAGACATTTTTGAACTAACGCTAACGCATGATGCCGACTTCAACTTCCCGATGCGTGGCGCATTTGCCACGGCTGCTGCGCACTTGTGCAAAGGAGGCTCGCCTGAATTTTTGGGCAAACGAATAAGTGCGCTGAAGCAAACACCGCCTAAGCTTCCTCAAACAGAGCACGACCTGATAAAAGGCCATGTTCAATACATAGACCACTATGGCAATGTCTATACAAACATCACAAGGCAGATATTTGACGCAGTATCCGCATCGCGTTCTTTCGCTATTCATTTCAAAAAAGCTGGCTATGCCATCAGCACCATCAGCCATTATTTTCATGATGTGATAGAGGGTGAAAGATTGGCCATGTGGGCGCACAACGACTGCCTGATGCTGGCCATAAATGGCGGTGCGCCTGACAATGGTGGTGGTGCTGCGGATTTGTTCGGACTTAAAAAAGATGACATCATAAGAATAGAATTTCATGGTAACCCGCATAGTGAAAATGACATTCAGGAGTGAAGCCTGCGAAGATTTTCTCGCATTGTTTCACCAATACAAAGACCAGATACGCAATGCAGATGGCTGCAAAAGCCTTACGCTGATGCGTTGCGTGGAGGAGCCAAACATATTCTTCACCTACAGCCAGTGGGTGGACGAAAAGCACTTAGACGACTACCGCTTCAGCGACACCTTTGCCAAGGTGTGGCCACAAACCAAAATACTATTTGAAGCCGCACCCGAAGCCTGGACCAATGAGGTGATGGTTGAGATGAATGAGTAGTTTGCAGTCAGTAGTCAGTAACCAAAATCACCCCGTAGGGGCACGTAAATCATCCCCGTTAGGGCACGTAATTCATAAATCTTAAATCTCTGTGTACTCCCTCCTCAAAAAAGAAATCCGCACTTTCCTTAGTTCACTCATTGGCTATGTGGTGATGAGTGTATTCCTGCTCATCACAGGTTTATTCCTCTGGGTATTTCCCGGTGATACCAACGTGCTGGATATGAAGATGGCGAGTATTGATTCTCTGTTTTTCATTTCACCATGGGTATTCATGTTTCTGATACCTGCCATCACCATGCGCTCTTTTGCTGAAGAAAAAAGAAGCGGAACGATAGAATTGCTTTTCACCAAACCTCTCACCGATTTGCAAATCATCGTGGCCAAGTATTTAGCCAGTTTGCTATTGGTCATCATCACCATCATTCCTACATTGGTTTACTACCTCAGTGTGTACCGCCTTGGTGCAGGCGAGGGCATTGATACAGGCGGCACATGGGGCAGCTACATTGGCCTGGTGCTGCTGGCTGCGGGTTATGTGAGCATCGGCATTTTTGCAAGCAGCGTCAGTGCCAATCAGATTGTGTCGTTCCTGCTGGCTGCCTTGTTGTGCTTTGTGATGTTCACCGGCTTTCAAAGCATTGCTGACTTCGACCTGATGGGTGGCTTTGACAACTACCTCATGCAATTAGGCATGCAGTCGCATTATGTATCACTCAGTCTCGGACTTATCGACTCGCGCGACATCATTTACTTCGTTGCGTTAGTTGTTATTTTCACCTTGTTCACCCGCCTTGTGTTGAGCGCACGCAGGTGGTAGCCATTGTTGATTTGTGATTTTTAATTTGTTTACCCCTATGGGGCTTGCCCCTACGGGGTTGATTGAAGCTCATTGTAAATTTTAATAACACACGCTATGAAAGCATATGTATTCCCCGGTCAAGGCTCGCAGTATGTGGGCATGGGCAAAGACCTGTATGACCAGAACCAAACCGCCCGCGCATTGATGGACGAGGCCAATGAGATAATAGGTTTCAGCCTTACCGATGCCATGTTCAGCGGAACAGAAGAAGACCTGAAACAAACACGGGTAACACAGCCCGCCATTTTTCTGCACAGCGTAGCAATAGCACGATGCATGGGCGGTGCCTTTCAGCCTGCTATGGTTGCGGGCCACAGCCTGGGCGAGTTTTCGGCACTTGTCGCCAACGGCAGTCTTGCCTTTGCTGATGCACTGAGGTTAGTATATGCACGTGCTATGGCCATGCAAAAAGCCTGTGAACAAAATCCCAGCACGATGGCCGCCATACTGGGATTAGATGATGAAGTGGTGGAAAGAATATGCGCTGAAACAGCAGGTGTGGTGGTAGCTGCCAACTACAACTGCCCCGGCCAATTGGTAATAAGTGGCGAGAATGCTGCCGTGGATGCAGCCTGCGCTGCGCTTACTGTTGCCGGAGCTAAGCGCGCCCTCAAGTTGCAAGTAGGTGGCGCCTTCCACAGCCCGCTGATGGAGCCTGCGCGAGTGGAGCTTGAAGAGGCTATAAACAACACCTCGTTCCAAACGCCATTCTGCGCGGTGTATCAAAATGTGACCGCCACGGCAGTTACAAACCCTGATGAGATAAAACAAAACCTGATAAAACAATTAACTGCACCTGTGAGATGGACACGAACCATGAACAACATGCTGGCTGACGGATGCACAGAAGTAATAGAATGCGGCCCCGGCAAAGTGCTACAGGGCTTGTTCAAAAAAGTAAACCGCGAATTGAATGTGAGTAGTGCGGAGGTAGTTGCTGTATGAAACAATTTGTCAATTTGAAACTGTAACACCGCGCAACGATCCATCACAGCTCTCGCTGTTCTCCTCAAAACACCGACTTGAATCCAAAGCTCAACTTCGCATTGCGAAAAAGTATGGGCTGCGAGAACTGGCTGCCAAGTGCGTAGTTGAATGCAAAAATGCCTGCTCCTGTTTCGAAATTGATACCCGCACCGAAACTGAAAGGACTATCGGCTATATATTGATTGATGGTTCGCTTTTCGTACCATGCCTTATCGGCAAAGGCATAGAGCGCAGAATTTTCAGACAATAAAAAACGATATTCTAAAGTAGCCACAGTCCACGATGTGGCATAAAGGCTTTCTTCGTTCACCCCGCGCAAGGTGCGCAGACCACCTATGCGGTATGCTTCATTGTCGAACAACTGTGGCGCGGCAATGGTGGCCGCCTGTGATGCCATACGCAGGCATTGAGCCTTCCATGTTGGCAGGTAAAATTCTGCCATCACCTCTGCCCTATTCACATTCTTATCCTGCACATCCACCGGTGCTGCATCGGTATCTAAATTAGTGCCCCGCACCTGCCGTGTGCCGGTGGCTGCTTCGCATTGCAGTGTCATCCCTTTGCGCGGATTGTTGCGGTAGTCCAATTTTTCCCATTGCAAAGCGAGACCATAAAAATTGGTATTCACATTGGCAAGCGAAGTGGCTATGGCCACTTGCGAAAGTTGGCTCACTGTGTTTTTCTCCGCAAAAAGTTTCAGCTTGTTGTTGCCGCCAAGTCGCAGTGTAGCTCCCAGCCTGCTCTTCACCTGCGAGAAGGTAGAATCGCGCTTATAGATTTTCAATTCAGCATCGGCTCCCACGGGAGTACCAAACAAAAATGGCAGAGATGTGCGCAACAAAATATCTTGTGTTTGTGGCTGGAGCTTGCGCCAGTTCATATAAAGTTCTTCGCCACTATTCAGCGCGTTGAGCAGTTTTATTTCTGCATCGCCTGTTATGTTCATCTTGCCTGTGGCCTCATCGGGGCGAAGGCCGAGTATGCCGCTGAAGGTGTTGGCTTTTTTCTTTTCCAAAAAAAGTGACAGCTCGTAGGTGCCTTGTCTGAAGCGCAC
>JBJXFP010000041.1:0-3519 GCA_046155615.1 Flavobacteriales bacterium
CGCCCAAACTCCCACTCAAAGCCCGCAAACACAACCACAGTTTGTGCATTGCGCTTGGCAAGCGAAGCATCAAACAATTCCTGACTGATGATGTAGTCGTGCATGTAGGGATAGTAGTGGTAGTTGACACCAACAGCATAAATGCGATGGGCTATCTTCTTATTTCCGAAAAGGCCAATGCCATAAACAGGATAGCGCGGCCCGTCCACCGGGCGAATGGTACCTATTGCTTCGTGAAAACCAAGAATGGAATGCAGGGAATACCACCACATATATCTGCGTTTAGGAAATGATGATGGATTGGAATAAACAGATTCATCCAATTGCAAAACTCCACGCCTGTTGTGAAAGGCCAATCCCGCATGTACCGCAACAATGTTTGCACCGATGTTGGGCACAGCAAAGTGCGAATTGCTGCAATGTGTGAACGACAAACCAATAGACGCAGTGCATCGGTCAGAAAATTGCGTGGTCACATCAGTGCGCAGCATACTCATGTTGGTAAAGCGCGAACCGATGACAAGGTTTTCAGGATTGTTCTGTGCATCGTAAGGCTTGTTGAACCAGGCCAAACCAAAACCTGCTTTCAATGAATAGCGAGTGAATCCTTTCCAACGATCGAAGCGCATCATGGGAATGGCAGCGATGCTTTGCCCAAGCACATCCTGATTGCCGAACTGTGCGTGTACCAATGAGAATCCGTAAGCGGGAAAACCATAACCCTGCTGCCAATCGTAAGGTTGGAAGCGCTGCCATAGCAGGCTTACTTCAGTCAGTGTCGCAAGTTTACTGGGAGGATATTCACCATGAATTTTGATGAGTTTGCCAACGTGTTCGTTCAATCCAATTTCGAAATGTATAGGAACAGTACGTTGTGCCTCCGCATATTCTACCAGAGCAAATAAGAAAACACAAGTGACAAAAAGCGATTTATGCCTGTGAAGCATTTTTCTTTTTGAACAAATAGTAACACAAAACACCCACCGGAATAACAGCCAGCCCCGCATAATACTCAGGCTTGTCGGCCACTGCATTTCTAACAATGAACCACCCGATGATGATTATGAACAGCACAGGCAACAAGGGATACAATGGAGTTTTGAATGACGGCTTATCATCTTTGTATTTCTTCCTCACAAGGAAAATACCGATGCAGGCAATGAGCAGGAAAAGCCACTCCACAAAAGTGACATACTCGATGAGGCTGCTGAATGTACCCCAAACAAAAGTGAGCATCACGGCCCATATTGATTGCAGAAGTATCGCATTCACAGGCACACCATACTTCGGATCATTTTTGGCGAAAGCCTTGAAGAACAATCCCTCGCCTGCCATCTGATTGAACACACGGGGAGTGCTGAGCACGTACAAACCTGCACCGGCAAACACAGACAAGGCAATGAGGGCAGGCATGAATTTGCCAAGCACGGGCCATGCTACATTCATTGCTTCCACAGCTACCATTTTTTCAGCTGCGTGGTACGATGCTATGGTGTCGTGGTCCAGCACTTTCATATAACCCAAATTGCAAAGCACATAAGTGAGTGTAACGGCACCTGTGCCAAGCAGCATGGCCAGCGGCACATTGCGCCTGGGGTTGATGGCATCGCCACTTACGAATGAGGCATAGTGCCAACCTGTGAACGACCAAAGCACACCAACAAAAGCACCTGCGAGGTTGTCAGGATTTGCATCGTTGCTAATGATAGGAGCGGCATCATCGAAGATGGAACGCTCGCCAAAAAACAAAGCGATGAAAAGCAATGCATAGATGCCAATTACCTTCAGCACTGTGCCCACATTGGCAAACCACTCGCTGAGGCGCAGGCCAAATGTGTTGAACAAAGTGAGCAGCACAATGCTGCACATGGCTATGTACTTTTCATTGTCCGTATGGAAGTGCAGGTAGTAATTGATGTTGGAGGCGAATACCGTACACAGGGTGGCAATGGTGCCGCTACTTATTACAGTGAGCAAACACCACCCGTAGAGGAACCCGGGCAGCGGGCCATAGGCCTTGTTCAGGTAGGTATAAACACCACCCGCATTGGCGAAACGAGAGCCAAACTCCGCGAAAATGAGGGCACCCAGCAGTGATACAAAACCACCCAACACCCACAACCAGATGATGGTGCTGTTGTCAGAAACCTGAAGCGCAATTTTGGCGGGAGTCTTAAATATGCCTGATGCGATGGTGGCGCCAATCGCAATCATGCTGAGGGCGAAGAGGGAGAGGCCGCGTTGTTGTCTGGTCATGTGTAGCTGTGTGATTTGGGCGAATGTAGAAGTTCGCCTGCACCACTCCATCACACCACCTATATCAAAGCATGAACTGTAAGTTGTTGTTACAACACACGCATCACCATTACCCGCTTGGCTATGGGCACAAAGGTTTCAAAAAATGGAATAGGAATTTTTGCAACACACAGATAGGTGGCAGGCTGTGGCAATTGTTTGAAGCGACTGATCAGACTCAGTTTCATGTTTTCAAAATTGTTGGCAATGCTGCGTACATCTTTGTACAGATAGTTGAGCGTAAGGGAGCGCATCTTATCGGCCCCGGCCTGTATGGTGGAGTACTGAAACTGGTAGATGTGTACGTCCTGATGGCTGTCCTCATGCAGCATCATATAGCCTTCGCTGTTGTACACCGGTACTATGCCCACAGGTGTCACCTCTATGTGTTTCTCCACAAAATCATAAATCATGCGGCCATCTTCAATGGCGTTTTTTATAGAGGGCAAGGCGAATTCAACAAGCTCCGTTATGCTATGCAAACTTTCATCATTCAGTTGTTGTTCGTATTGTAGTTGCAGTTTTTTCCAGTCAATGCCGCTGAATTCTTTGGGGAAAGACTGTTGCATTTGCTCCACACCCTGCCTAAGATCGGTGATACTGCGGTAGTGAAAGAGCAAATCGCCTAATGGGGGATACAATTTGTTCTCACCAAAATTTTTCTTGCAGTGTTGCAAATAGGCAAGCAACGTGTACTTCTTGTACTCGAAGTCAACGGGTGAGTCCGTAAGCCAGTTTTTGTCAAGAGTGCTAATCATGTCTTTGATTTTATCAAATGAATAGTCGTATTGCTGTTTAACGCAAAATAATGCCACGAGTTGTGCGTGACCCAGGAGTAAACTGCATAAGTATTGCACCGACACGCATGGAGTGATATGCTGCCGGGAGAAAAAGATACTACCTGTGCAATGGTTGACAGACCATATAGCCAGAGCGAAGGCCTATATGAGAGGGGTGATGTGACATAAGAAAAGTGTGATGGCAGATATGAACAGACCGAAGCTACTGATGAGCAGGGAAAAGGAAAACATGACAAAAGCGAAAGGGCTTATGTGAAGGCCGAAAGCAAATATTGGTTGGCCGAAGGCATGTATGAGGAGGGAGAAAGGAAATATTGGAAGAGAGTAACCACCTATGAGTGGAGAGAAATGGAGACCGTTCAGAGACCGTTCACCCAACTGTGTCAAAATCGGTTAACCGATTTTGTCACAGTTGGGTGTACGG
>JBJXFP010000045.1:0-5474 GCA_046155615.1 Flavobacteriales bacterium
ACACCGTTACGCTAACCGTTACCAATGCTTTTGGTACTGATTCAGAAACCAAAACGAATTATATCACAGTGAATGCATCGAGCAACTGGTATCAGGATTTGGATAGTGACAATTATGGAAACAATGCTGTAAGTGCATTTACATGTATAGCTCCATTGGGTTATGTGGCAAATGGTGGCGATTGCAACGATAGCAATGCTGCGGTGAATCCGGGAGTGGCTGAAAATGTGTGCAACAACATAGATGACAATTGCAATGGCACTATTGACGAAGGCCGAGTGAATGGCTGTACCAATGCAAGTGCTTGCAATTACAATGCTGCTGCCACATGCGATGAT
The DNA here is from genome assembly GCA_046155615.1 of Flavobacteriales bacterium. Lineage (GTDB taxonomy): Bacteria > Bacteroidota > Bacteroidia > Flavobacteriales_D > Sanyastnellaceae > JANNVZ01. The sequence continues at coordinate 339 of JBJXFP010000045.1, forward strand.
GGCTCCTGCACATTTGCCATCACTTGGTATCTGGATGCAGATGCAGATGGATATTATGTATCCACTCAAAATTCTTGCTCCTCGCCCGGTGCAGGATGGACAAGCATTTTGCCGACAGGCGGAAACAGCGATTGCAATGATGCCAACGCAGCGGTGAACTTTGGCGCAACCGAAGTTTGTTTCAACCTGATAGACGATGATTGTGATGGACTAACTGATGAAGGATGCTGCACCACACCAGATGCACCTTCTGCAATTAGCGGCCCTATCGGTGTTTGCCGAAGTCAAGTGGGAATTGAATTTATTGCAACTCCCGTGGTAGGTGCCACTTCTTACTTGTGGACTTTGCCAACAGGAGCCACAGGCAGCTCCACAACCAACAGCATCTTACTGAATTTCTCATCTACCTACAACACAGGCAACTTGTGTGTTCAGGCAGTGAACGCGTGTGGTCAAAGTATTCAGACCTGCGTACAGGTGCTTGTATTTCTCACCGTGCCGGCTACACCCGGTGCCATTAGTGGAGGCAGCACCGATGCATGCGCAAATACATCAAAAGTGTATAGTATAGGTGTTGTTCCAAACACAACGTCATACTTATGGACAGCGCCTACCAATTCGAGCATCACAGCAGGACAGGGTACTACTACCGTTACAGTTACTTACGCATCCAACTTTGGAAGCAGTGGTACTCTGAGTGTGAGAGCTGTGAACTGCAAGGGCAACAGCGGACTTAGGACACTGACTGTGTACAACATACCGGGCACACCAGGAATCATTACAGGTCCGAATGCCGCAGTATGCGGAGGTTCTACTCAGAACTACAGTATAGTAGCGATGAATGCCGCCACATCATATAACTGGACTGTGCCAGCGGGTGCAGTTATCAATTCGGGACAAGGCACTAATGCAATCAATGTGACCTTCCCTGCTAACTACACAAGTGGAAGTGTTACTGTATCAGCGAGCAGTGCCTGCGGCACGGGTGGCATAAGAACACTGGCTGTTGGATCTGTTCCTTCGCTGCCTTCATCAGTTACCGGGCAAACCACCAACCTGTGTGGAGGCGGAAGCTTTACTTATACTGTGCCTGCTGTTACTGGCGCTATTTCATACAATTGGACCGCTCCCTCAGGCTGTACAATAACTGCTAATAGTGGCACGAGCATTACGCTGAGTGTGCCGGCAAATTTTGTATCAGGAAATTTATGCTACACAGTAACCAATGCCTGTGGCACAAGTGCAATGCGCTGCAATGCATTGAGCATGTTGCCGGCCACTCCGGCCAGCATCAGCGGGCCTGCAACTACGTGTGCCAATGCTACAGGACTTGTATTTACTACTGCACAGGTAGGTACGTTTACTTATACATGGACAGTGCCTGCCACTTGCACCATAGTATCAGGTCAAGGTACAAATACCATTACCGTGAACTGGGGTGCTGTAACAGGAAACGTATTGGTAAAAGCAGTGAATGCTTGTGGTTCATCGAGCAACCGATCTAAAACTGTTTCCATAGTTACCTGCCTGCAACCGGGTGGTGATGAAAACAATGGTGAAGGCAATGGCAGCTTAGTAGAGAAAGATTTGCAAATAGAAATTTTCCCTAACCCGAATAGTGGTCATTTCACAGTTCGGTCTGTAGCTGCGGGTAATTTCTATATCACCAACGAACTTGGGCAGGTGGTTAAATCTTTCAACCTGAACGCTGACAACATGAATCAGATAGAAGTGGAAGGATTGACTACGGGTCTTTATGTATTGGTTGGCAACTGTGGTGGTCAACTGATAGAGCAAAAAATTCTGGTGGCTTACTAAGTCAAAGAAAATTTTTGATATTTAAAAAGGCTGCTCCAACGGGCAGCCTTTTTTGTGTTCAAGAATTTTATCTTGAGAAATATTCTTTATGCCAAATCAGCTCTGAAACATTTCCCTCACACGCTGAAAGAAATTTTTGTCTTTGCCTGAAGGGCTGGGTTGGAAGTTGGGAGAAGTACGCAATTTTTCAAGCGTTTTTTTCTCCTCATCAGTGAGACGTTGTGGAGTCCATACGTTGACGTTTACCAATAGGTCGCCATGTCCATATCCGTTCACATCGGGCAGGCCTTTGCCTTTAAGTCTTAGAATTTTTCCGGCCTGGGTGCCGGGTTCAATTTTCACCTGAGCTTTGCCTCGCACTAATGGTATGTCGGCAGTTGTGCCTAAGGCAGCATCTACAAAATTGAGATAGAGGTCGTAATACAGTTGAGCGCCATCGCGCTTGAGAGTTGGGTGTTCTTCTTCTTCAATTTGCACAAGCAAATCACCCGGCACACCGCCAAAAGGCCCTGCATTTCCTTTTCCGGCCACATTCAGTGTCATGCCTTCGGCCACACCGGCAGGAATGTTTATTTCTATCAGCTCTTCCCTTCTGCGCTGTCCGTGTTCATCGGTGTCTTTAGGTTTGTTCTTTACGCTTTTGCCTGCACCGCCACAAGCGGGGCAAGTGCTGGTGGTAGCCATGGCACCGAGCATGGTTTGTGTAACCCGCCTTACCTGTCCTGAGCCTTTGCATGTGTTGCAGATGTCGAACTGTACATCTTCTGCATTGACCAGTTTGAATACTTTAATTTTTTTCGCAGTGCCGAAAGCAATTTCTTCAAGATTCAGTTTTACACGAATGCGCAGGTTAGATCCTTTCACCCTTCGCTGACCACCACCACCACCAAAACCACCGCCAAATGCACTGCCGAAGATGTCGCCAAACTGGCTGAATATGTCGTCCATATTCATGTGTGCACCACCTCCATAGCCGCCTCCTGCACCCGTAGCTGCATGGCCAAATTGATCGTAGCGCTGACGCTTCTCAGGCGTGCTCAACACATCATAAGCTTCTGCGGCTTCTTTGAATTTTTCTTCTGCTGCCTTGTCACCGGGGTTTTTGTCAGGATGGTATTTCAGAGCAAGTTGCCGATATGCCTTTTTGATATCGGCATCAGCTGCTCCTTTGTTTATACCCAGTATGTCGTAGTAATCTCTTTTTGCCATCGCATTATTTTGTCATCTGTTCATGGCATTTATTGCCCGATTACCACTTTCGAAAATCGAATCACTTTATCATTTAGTGTGTATCCCTTTTCCACTTCATCCACCACTTTTCCTTTCATATCATCAGTAGGAGCGGGTATCTGGGTAATGGCTTCATGGAAGTCGGTGTCAAAAACTTCACCTGTTGCATTCAGCGGTTTCAAGCCTTTGGTTTCCAGTTTGCGATATAGTTTTTGATGAATGAGCACAAAGCCTTCTTTCACTGCGTTTATGTCTTCCACAGTTTCATTGGCTTTCACTGCCCTGTCGAAATCATCAAGCACGTTAAGCAATTCCTTCATCAAATCAGCCGAGGCTGTTTGCAACAAATCCACGCGTTCTTTCTGGCTTCGTTTCCTGAAATTGTCGAATTCTGCGTAGAGTCGCAGGTATTTATCTCGCCAGTCTGCAGCTTCTGCTCTCAGCTTTTCTTCAGGATTGATTTCACCTTTAGGCTCTTCCTGTTTGGTTTCCGGCTCACCTATATCAGGGTTGTGCGGGTCAGTTAGTGCATCGGCCTGAGGTTGTGCGTTTTGCTGGTTCGCAGTTTCTTCTGCATTGGATGGTTCTTTTACGTCTTCCTGATTCATCGGTCTGAAAATTTTGCGCATGCGGCTTGTCAAGTTCTTTGCCATGGGTAGTTGAGTGGTCATTCTGTCACATACGCAATGGATGTTGCGACAAAAAAAGCCCCCCGAATATTTTCGAGGGGCGCAAATGTATTCTTTTGTGATAGGAAGCTTTAGAGGCTCTTCACATATTGGTCGAGTGTGGTGTGTAGCTGAAGTCCACGCAAGTTCTTAGCCACTATCACTCCGTTTTCATCTATCAAAAAACTCATGGGAATGCTGGTAACTCCATATACAGCGGCTGCACCATTGCTCCAACCTTTCAGGTCGCTAACATGGCTTGACCATTTTAGTCCGTCCGTTTCAATCGCCTTTTTCCATGCCTCAGCATTCATATCGAGTGATACGGAAAACACTTCGAAGCCTTTTGCTGTTTTGAATTTTGCTTTAGAATATTTGTCATAAGCGCCCACCACGTTTGGATTTTCACCACGGCATGGCTTGCACCACGATGCCCAGAAGTCTATCAGCACCATCTTACCACGCAGGCTTGAGAGTTTAATGTTTTTGCCATCAGTGCCTGCCATGTCTATATCGGGTGCAGTGTCGCCTACATCGGTGCCGCTCACCGCGGTCATGGTAGCCATCTTCATAGCTTTTGCATTGCTTTCATTCAATGTAAAGCTGTAGGCCACGCTCAACACGGCAGCTATGGTCAAAAGGGAAATAATTCTTTTCATGTTTTTGTTTTTAATGATTGGTCTGATAAAAAATTTGGTTCGAAATTTATTTTTTTAATGCTTCTGGCTCGTTTTCAAAGATGTTGCCAAAGTGGAGTTCTAACGCAAATGCGGAAATTGAAGTTTCCATCACCTCCATGTGGATTCAGCTTTTGAGGAATCAATTCAGATACCGGTGATGACAATAAAACTAACTTCGCCCTCATGATTTCGAAGCAAGCCATACTGGATGCATTGAGCAACGTGGTGGAGCCTGACCTCAAGAAGGACATCGTTGCTCTTGGTCTTGTAAAAATTGTAGATGTAAGAGAAAGCGTCATAGCACTGGAGGTGAAGGTGAGCAATCCCGCAATGCACAGCAAGATGCGCATGCGCGAGGCTTGTGAGTTTGCGATACACCGCACCCTGGGCAATGAGTGGAAGGTGGAATGCGATGTGATACCCATCAGCGGTGATGCACGCGAAGGTGAACTGCGTAAAGTATTGCCCGGTGTAAAACACATCATAGCAGTGGCAAGCGGAAAAGGTGGAGTAGGTAAGAGCACTGTGAGTGTAAATCTCGCAGTTGGCTTAGCCCGCAAAGGACATAAAGTAGGTCTGCTAGATGCAGACATCTATGGCCCATCTATGCCTACCATGCTTGATGTGGTGCACGAGCGCCCAAGAGTAGAAGACGTGAATGGCAAAAACTTGCTGATACCGGTGGAGCAATACGGAGTGAAAATGCTCAGCATCGGATTTTTTGCAGATGTGAACCAGGC